>JAQBNZ010000239.1 GCA_028288285.1 Mucilaginibacter sp. | reverse complement strand
TGTTCATTTAACCGGAAGTATATCTTCATCAGTAAGTAGCGGACATTATCAGTTTAATATTTACAAAACTGGAGGCGCACTTGTTAGAACACTGGCTGATGTTACCTACGGTATTACCACACAAACCAATTTTAGTTGGGATTTTGTTATTCCATTAAATCAGGGTGAAAAGCTATTTTTCTACATTTTAAGAATAGATAGCGCAGCAACAACGCCGGGGGTTAATATGCAAACTGGCACGATGCATTTAGAATATACAACGAGCTCGCCGGCAACTATGTGTAAAGCGTTACCCGCAAATTATGTATTTGGCAAACTCCTTCAGGCTATGAATACCAATACAAATTCTGCACCTAATCAGCCTGTACCCTATAAATCAAATTTATTAACTGGGCCGCTTGCAAATCTTTTAATTACCTGTTCTGACAGCATAAGGTTAGCTACAGGCTCACTTTTTAAAGCAGGTGACACATTGTTCCCCGGTAGCTACAAGGTCGTTTCAGGCAGCATTAACTACAGTGGAATGCCCTTTGCCATAAATAGTATATTCCCATATCAGCCATCCGTATTAACATTCACCGGCACTGGCATTGTGGAAAAGATATTATCGGGGTTTGTTGGCGTAGTTTATAATCCGGGTGATACATTACAAGCGGGGGGCACTTATTTGGTAGGTGGTAAACTTGGCACGTTTGTAACCTATAATGCCATAAGCTATTCACCGGGCCAGTTCTTCCCCTACTTTTTAGGGGTTAACACTTTTTCAGGTTCGGATGACAGCAGTTTCGTTGAACAAACAGGGGTAGCTGTTGAAATGATCATTAGCTTTAAAAGCTTCTTCCAATCTATATATAGTGTACAGGGAGCTAATTGCGCCTTTGGTATTGAACAGGTGCCAAATCCTAATCCTGCCACATTAGCCACACAGCCGACAATAGCACAATGCTTTATTGAAGCACTTGATTATGTATACCGCGGAACCATAGGTAATTTAGATGCCGGGATAGTTGATACTTCTATTAAATTCCAAACAGCGGTAGATCTGATACCAAACAGTATAAAGGTTGGATATAATGATCCGCAATTAAGCACCTTAAACGGATTTTCGGAAGTTAACTCAAATCAAACCTATTCAACATCTATACTTAATCCAAAAAAGGAATTGAATTTGGTATCTGAAATAAATGCGGCGCCGTATGTTATTGAAGAAATAAGGATCAGCCAAAATGATACCGCCGCCAGCAGGTCAAGCAATGACAATCATTTTGTTTGGAAGAAAGATACCCCCGAAAATACAGTGCCCTTTGTTTATTACCATCCTTTACGCACTGAGGGGTTAATGACTAATCCATCTACCGGTAAGCCAATGATCACAGGGGTTGACCCAAGCTACTACAATTGGATATTAAGCCCCAAACAAAACCTTTTACGGGGCGGCAATTTCCTTGCTTCTGTTTTTTATAATATGAAAGGCTACAGGCTCACGTTATCAGCAGCCCCAAAGAACACCGCTTTGGTCACAGTAGATACAAACGGCCGAAGGGTAGCGGAAGCGGATCCTGTTAATGTATCCGACCTGCCAGCGCCTTTATTTATTCCAATTTATGCAATGTTTAAGCCAGCAGTAAATATAAATGCCTTATCCAAAATAGTCAGTATTCCTTATGGTTATTTAAAATTTACATATAACGGTACGCAATATAAAGCCTTTGCTGATACGATTTCAGTTGATGTGGGGCAGAATACAGAGCAGGAGCTAAAAGTTCTATTAACACCAGGTAATGACCTAACAACACTTATACACTAATGGCAAAGCAATTCATATACGCGCCTATCAATCCAATATGGATGAACCCGGTTGTTTCTTTCAACCCGGAATATAACACGTTGCCTTTTGACTATCAGCAGCCGCAAGTTACATACGGGCAAAAAGTTAAGTTTGGTATACCTACACGACTGCAGGTATTATCTGATTGGGTTCCTACCCTAAAGATTTACGATCTGTTTACCACAAGATTGATTGATAGTATTGGCCCGTCAACTCCTGCTAATGGCATAATAGGGCAAACGTTTACTGTTTATGAATTTCTAATTACGTGGAGCGCTTACCCTGCCGGTAACTATTATATTGAAATATCCTACACGGATGATACTGAAACATTACAGATAACTCGCTCAGGGCTTATACAAAGCGCCGCTAACTGGCCGGGGACATTGGTATTTGAGTACAACAACTCTTATAATGCTTTTAGCGCCATATTTTCAACTGGAATTATATTTACAATGATAGTGGAGGGCAACATAGCAGATTATAGCCCAGCTTTTCAGGATGTTATTTATGATGATCAGAACTTGAACACCACAAAATTAAATTCCATTCCTTTCAGGCAATTTAATCTATATGTAGCCTCTACCCGTGGAACGCCAGGTATTCCATTATGGATGGGTGATAAAATGAACTGGATCTTCGCATGCGATCAGATCAAAATAGATGGTGTTTACTATCAAAACACAAACGGTTCAAAGTGGGAGGTTAAAAGGCCGGATGCTTTATCCCCAAATTTCATAGGCTTAGTATTAGCTATAAAAGAAGCAGACAATTTATTTCTCAACCAATATCAAGCCGGGCAATTACCGGCAGGGAGCATTCAAGTGATAACACAGACAAAATCATTCTTAGGTATATCAGCGGATATAACTATGGCCGGGATATTTAAAGACTACTCTTTATTAACCAGGATCATTATTTACAATCTTGGCGGCAATGTATTTATATTAAATGCAGGAACCGCTATTGATGGAAGCGCACCTATTACATCTTCTTTCACAACAAGCGGTCGGCTAAAAGAGATATGGAATATTGATGAACTTTTCGACGTTCCGGCCACACTTTACATTCAGGGATTGGCAGGAACAAACTGCAACATTGTAGTTGAGTGGGATCAGTTAGATGCACCTTCAATTGCGCCTATTGTAAATACTAAAAAGTTCGCCAAAAATACTCTGTATAGTTATGAGGAAGTTACTATAGGTGATTTTGAAATAGATTGGAACATTGGAACTGGTACTGGAAATGCCGGTACAGATTACGAGGGATGTGTAATATCAGGCACCAATGGCACACTTGACCGGAATGGTTTGCTGGAAATAGGTTGGAACCCAACATTGCCGCTCACGCGAGATACTTTAGTAGGTAACGCTGGTAATACCATTGTTCAAACACCGGGACAGGTAGGCGAACATGCTCACTTAATGTTTAATGGCGACACGAGCGGCACCGACCTTACGGGTACAAGTCCGGTAGCTTTTCAAAAGAATAGTAATATCAAAAGGGATTATATCATGTCGCAATCAGGTAGCTTACCCGACCGCGGCACAACCAGTATTATTAACCCTTTAGGCCCTGAACCTATGGATATATCCAATAGGGCTCGGGTAACATTAAAATTTGTCTGCATAACCAATTAAAATTATGAGCACAGGAAAGGTAACACAAGCGGTTGACGAAATAACCGCAAAAACGCCAGGAGTTTTAATAGTAGCATTTAAACAGAATGGAGGCAATGCTACAGCTGTAAATATCAGTTCATTATTGCCGGAGCATTACATCACTAAGCAGATGTTTTTGGATAACCTGCCACAGCTGTCATCTTCTTTCAGGATAAACTTCCCAGTGGGACAGGCACTCCCTTTGGTATTTTCCAATTTTCAGTTGTTGTATAGTCAAACTGGATCTGTCCCGCGGATAGCATGCAGAAAGATAACCGGCGGCGGATGGCTAACTGCAAGTATAACCAATGCGGCTACAACCGCATCTAATGGAACCTACACCGCACAGGTTATTGTTAATAACCAAGGGGTTTACAGCCCTAACGGCATAGGCATAGGCGGCACAGCGACATTTGTTGTTGCAGGAGGAGTTGTTACCAGCGTTACCAAAGTAGCCGGGGGAAGCCTGTATAACGTGGGGGATACTTTCACTTGCGCAGCATTGCCAGGGGCTGTTTTCACTGTATTAACAAGCGGTAGTTTCAGCTATCAAGATTTAACCGCACAGGCCACAATAATTGTAAGTGAAATTACAGATGAAATACCTGCTAATATTAGCATAAATGTTGATGATGATGGGACTGGTCATTTGGCTGATAACATGCAAATAATTTTATCAAATTAAACATTTATATTTGTGACAGAAAGACGTTGTATATCGTGTTTTAAAAAGCTTTGCGAAAGCGATTATGCTGTTGATATTATGTGTCCGAAATGTGGCACAATTAACAGGTTTAAAAGCCTTGTAAAAGTGATATTAAAAAGGGTCAGAATACAGCGTTAATTTTTACCGGAATAATTACTAATTAGATCGCCATACAGAGCGGCATATTTCTTCGGAGATATGCCGCTTTTTTATTTAAAAAAAAATGAAGAAACTACTTGTATTAATCGTATTAACGATATCAATTTTATCAAATGTTCAAGGTCAGACAATAATGCAATTTTCGGCGGCTAATCCTGGCACGTCGCATCTTGATTCAATACGTTATTTTTATTCAGGTAAATATGATGGTTTTGATTGGCTTTATAATGCTTTTACTATTAGAAGTCTTTTCCTAAAAAAGACAGATGCAGCAAGCACCTATGTTCCTTTTACGGAATCTCCCAATGATGTTAACTTAGGTCCTCATTCTTTAACCGCAAATGGAGGCATTAATACCACAGGGCAAATAATTGCAGGAAATAATATTACAGGAGGACAGCTATTTTCAAATGCAAGCGTATTTACGAATACTCTTGTTCTCCGACCCAATTCAGCAACCACGCATGGTATACAATTTCTACCTGCAACAAATACTGGCACAAACGATTACAATATACAGGTTAGGGGGTTAGCAGGCACAATGGCTTTGACAAGTGACATACCCAGTTCATTGCCAACTACGAATGCTCTAACTTTCGATTATGGATTAACACCGACAGGATCATTTAATGGAAGTTCAGCTTATACAATTAAAGCAGACACATCATTATTAGCTACAAAATTGGGGTTAAACCCTGCTATAGGTTCTTATGGCAATGCTCATTATGGATTATTGGGAAATCCCTTATCTCAATTTGCATCAACATCTTCAGCCCAACTAAGGTCTGTCTTATTAGATGAAACAGGAACAGGATTAGCGTATTTTCAGAACGGAGATTTAGGTACTCCATCGACAGGGATAGCAACTAATCTTACAGGAACTGCATCTGCGTTAACGGCTGGTAATGTTATTACTAATGCTAATTTAACAGGCCCCGTTGTATCGGTAGGTAATGCAACCTCTTTAAGCCGAAATATTGCTTTGAATGGAATCACACCTTCAGCTTGGCAAGCTACGAGAAACACGATAGAATTATTCACAGGTGTTGGAATGATGACAAATGCTGCCGGTAATTTTTCACTATTCAATAATTTTTATTATAATAGTTCTGCTAATCCAATAGCCACCGGAAATTCGGAATCATCACAGTTTATCCTACATAAAGGTGACATTGAGTATCTACATGCCTCAAGTGCAACAACGGGTAGCATTATTACTTTAACAAGCAAGTTTAAAGTTGATAGTACAGGTGTTGTGATTGGAAATTGGAAAGCAGCACCAATAGATGACGCTTATATATCCAGCGCAGCTACTTGGAATGCAAAACAGTCAGCTATTGCTTTCGGAACTGGTGTTCAATCTGCATTAGGTGTTAATATTGGCAGTGCCGGGTCGCCTGTTTTATTTAACGGTGCAGGTGGAACACCCTCAAGTATAACACTTACTAATGCAATAGGAACGGCGGCGTCACTAACAGCTGGAAGTGTAACCACCAACGCAAACCTTACTGGCCCAATAACAAGTGTAGGCAATGCTACTTCTGTAGCATCTCAAACAGGTACAGGGAGTAAATTTGTGATGGATACTTCACCGACGTTAATAACGCCTACTTCTGATTATCTTACTATTACAGGTTTAATAAATTCTGCTCCAACTCCTACAGGGGCAAATATTGTTATTGGGCACCCCGTAGGTTCAAATGCATTTTCATTTAAAGGATCGAATACATTTTCAGCGTCATTTAGCGCAAACAGCATAACAGCAACCAGGTCTTTTACATTACCGGATATTAATGCAACTTTAGCTACAATCAACGGTGGTCAAACATTTACATCAGCCACATGGAATGCTACAAAAATAGGAGAAATTTACGGAGGCACCAATCAAAGCAGCTATGCAGTTGGTGATATGCTTTATGGATCGGCGGTAAATACGCTTTCAAAGGTAGGTATAGGCTCAACAAATGATATTTTAACCGTTATAGGCGGTATACCAACATGGACAAATTCGCCAATTTTTACAAATCTATCAGTTGCAAACTTTTATACAACATCAGCAGCACCCACAGTAACGCTATCTTCAACAATTACATCGGGTACGGGAGCAACAATTACTGTTACAGGCAATAATACTAGCGGGATAATCACCCTTGTAACAGGAACTGGCATTACTGGTAACGGTGCACTCTTTACTGTCACTAATTCATCAGGATTCGCTTTTCCTCATGCATGTGCGCCAGTACTCCAATTTTATTCTGGGTCGGCTCCAAATCCTAATATAGTCGTACAGGGTTTAACTCCAACCAGTTGGGATGTGTATACATCGGGTACGGCTCTAACTTCAAGTGTAACTTATAAATGGACCTATGTTAACATTGGTAATTAACATGAAAAAGCTAATCGCCTTATACTATTTAATCTTTAAAAATTATAATAACATGAAAAAATCAATCTTAACTATCGCTTTAATATCAATAACATCATTTGCTTTTAGTCAGGCAAAGCCGCCCATTAGCGATTCAGTGAAAATAAGCCGTCAAGACTATGAGCTATTTAAATCTCTTATTGGCCCGGCTTACGAAAGAATACAGGAGCAATCTAAGGCATATATGGATAAAATAGGAGTGTTATATCAAACGCATTTTAAACCGGATACCACTAAAAAGAAATAATCTATTATGAAGCCATTATTTGATTACCTAAAATACTTTCAATTTAAGAATCTGTTAGCTGTATTCTTAATATACTACTTAGTAGAATTATTAAAAAATACACCGGCATTACATGATAGCTGTATAGTCCTTTTGACACTGGTCGTAAAATATTATTATGATGCATCTACCGGTTCAACCAAAAAGGATGAAACTATAAGCAAAGCATTAGATAACGCCCAGCAAACCCCTGGTATTCCTGTAAATCCTAATGGTAAATAATATAATGACACAAGAACAGACTGCACTTCATGAAAGGTTTTTAAAGGGCATCACATTAAAGATGTTGGGGTATGGCGCTATAGGGCTAATTACTATAGTTTCATCCTTTTGGGCAGGCGTGACCGCTATAAAAGAGAGCATAAAGGATAATGACGTTAAAAGCAATGACCGCTATATATCCATACTTAGAAGACAGGATAGTTTACAACATGTTAATGATTTAAACTTTAAGGATGTGTGGGGGGCTATAAATAATAGGCCAACCAAAATAATGTATAAAACAAGGCCAACTAATAGCGGCTATCAGACTGAAAGTAAAGACCCGGTAACTGGTAAAATAACACTTAGTGCAGTAAATAATAATTAAGTAAATGGAAATTGAGCAATTAGATCAGACTGGAATTAACCTAATAAAAGGATTTGAAGGATGTGTATTGCATCCCTATCTCGATCAGGTAAAAATACCAACTATAGGAATTGGAATGACCTATTATCCATCATCTGGAAAAAAAGTTACAATGCAAGATGCTGCTTTAACACAACAACAAGCAGATAGCGAATTTCTATTATTACTCAAGCCTTATTGTTTAGCTGTTTATTCAACCACAAGGGATAATTTAACACAAAATCAATTTAATGCATTGGTTAGCTTAACCTATAACATAGGCATGGGTGGATTTAAAGGCTCTACAGTCCATCGTTTAGTTAATGCTAATGTAACTGGCCAACAATTAAAATCAGCTTTCCTAATGTGGAATAAAGCTGATGGTAAAGTACTTAATGATTTGGTAAAGCGTAGAACAAAAGAATACAATACATATATAAACCAAATAATTTAACCATTAAATATTAAAATCATGTCACTTAAAACCTTTTTAGAAAAAATCTTACCATTTCTTTTTGATGCACTTCAACGCGCCTGGGATCAGTTATCTACAGTTCAGCAAAGCGCAATTACCAACAGCGGATTGATAGGACAATTATTGAAGAATAACTTAACTATTTTAGGCACCGATTTGGTAACCCTTATAGTAAGTAAAACAGGGCTTACAGAACAAGAGGTTACCGATGCCTTACTTGCACTTGCTAAAACATTTGGATTAACTACAGATAGCCTGAACGACGCTGTTTCTTTCCTCCAGGGGAAATTGTCAAGCGCATCTTCAAATGAGGAGTGGAACGGATTACTTCAGATCATGTTAAACGCCGGTGGTACTTTCCTTTCAGGCGGTACGCTTAATTGGGTATCAATAGCCATGGGTATAGGTGAATGGGCTTATACCAACATTATCAAACCGAAATTGGCCGGAGCCTAAACCTTTAAACCCCGTAGGAAAATAACCGGCCCGAAAGGGCGGAACAAAGTACGCGGGGTTTATTTAAACCTAAAAATTATGGAAGCCTTAGAGATCATAGTTATTATTATTCTTATAGCCATCTTCTTTTTATTAGCTATTTACTTTCACTATATACTAAAATGAAACGAAACTCAATACAATTACATATTACTATTTGGGTATTAATGATCATTGCTATCGCATCGTTTAACCGATGCTACGGGCAGCAGCAGGTTTTTAATAAGCCGGGATATGTATCCTACTTCAATGCTGCTTTTCTTATACCCGACAGCGTGATATGGACTATAACAAAAGATCATTTAACCGGTACTAAAATTAAACGCAATAATCAGTTCCATTCAGAACCTGGAATGCAAAATTTGAAGCGAGACTATGCCAATAGCCAATACGATCAAGGGCATAATAGCCCGTATGACGATAACTATTATTCAAACGATGCAGAGTATCAGTGCTTTTCATACGTGAACATGTTTCCGCAGTTACATAAGCTAAATGCTCAAACATGGGAAAGGTTAGAGGACTACTGCCGCAAGATGGCCTTGCAATATGGAAGCTGTAAAGTTAAAACATCATGGTTTGGCATTGATAAAAAAATAGGTGTAGATAGCGTAGTGGTGCCGAGGTATTGCACAAAAGAAATTTGGTATGGTGGCAAACATGAGTTTTATGCCATGCCTAACCGAGATAGCTGCATACTTCATCCATTTACTTATTATAAAGTAGTGCCAGGAAGCCTATTGGTTAATAATTGATATATGAAATACAAATTACTCGAATGGTTTTATTATTGGTATGCAGATACTTTTATTCCATTTTGCTTGCAATTAGACAAAATGCTTAATAAATATAAAAGGCATAATTAGTCTCTCTCTCTCAAATGAAACCATAATTTACTGAATGTCTAATATCGCAACTGAAGTTCAATCACTCACGCCAAAAAGGCATATAACTTATGCGGAATTAGTTAAACGGCTTTGATCCCTGTATTTTAATTCTTTAATTTATCTTTTTATCTTCGCTTCCAACTCTAACCAACCTATCATAAATGATTAAATTAAATTTATTAAGGAACAAATACCTGATAGCTATTTCTTTAATATTTAATTTAATTGATCTTTGTTTTGCAGTAAGGAGACTATATTATCAACAACAAGATGCCGATCCTCGTAATCCAAAAAACTTTTATAGAATTTTAAGGGCGAAACTTTTAGCTCCTATACCTATTAAAACAACCGATATAATATTTATAGGGGATAGCGAAATCGAATACTTTAACACATCGGAATTATTACCACAATACCCCATAAAAAATAGAGGCATTGCCGGAGATGGTAGTCAGGACGTGTACAACCGTATAGGCGATGTTATAAAATGGCATCCAAGGAAATTATTTATAGAAATAGGTACCAATGATATTGGCTCTGGCCAGCCGGTGGATGCAATAGCGAAAAATATGATTAAAATTATAGGTATAGTTAAACACATCTCACCGCATACTACTATCTATATACAATCAGTTTTACCTCGTGGAATAAACTTTAGAATGAATGTTATAGCATTGAATGAGCAATTTAAACTTATATGTGAAAAAACAGGATGTACTTATATTAATGTTTATAGATATTTTCAACTGAATGGTTTGTTAAAAAAAGAATATGATTGCGGAGATGGTTTGCATTTAAACAGTCGCGCCTATCAGGAATGGGTTGAAATAATTAAGCCATATTTAACATATCAACGATCGGATAGTTTTTACTACTGATTAAGGTGTTTCTAAGAAACCTCCATCTATCATCCCGCCTATAATTTGTATTTCCTTATCGGTTAATTCTGATTTTTTATTTAAATGACCTATCCACTTATTGTCTTTAAACAATACATCACCCTGGTAGTAGTCATTAATAAAAATCTGATAGTTTCCTGATCCTCCATTTGGGTTAGTTACTCTACCTTTCCCCTTACTACTTAAAAATTCTATTGATTGCATAATATTAAAATTACAATTATCCGAGAGGTAAAATGCTAAAAACTATAAGATTATGAAATAAAATATTTAGTTAATTAAAATCTTATAACATAAGATATTTAATTAACGTATAAGTATGGTATTAATTAATCCAACATATGCACAAACCTTTTTCATAGAAAATCCTAAATTTGCCGAGAAATAATATTGTTACTTCTCGTGTTGCCACTCCAAATTACCAAACTTTGACATAGCAGCACAACCCGTTCGAGTACGCCAGAAAGGCGTGGCTGGATGATTTGTGTTGCATGGCCTTGGTAAGCCGGGAGTGGGCAAGTCTATAAACCAGTCACGTCATTTTTTTAGCCCGACATTTTGAGACATTCAGAATTAAAACTATCATATAAGGTTCATATCCTGTCTCCTCCAATTTTAAGCGCTGCAGACGGTTATACGTACCTTAAAAAGATATGGGATGTGCATCTGATTAATTTACAGGAGCAGTTCTATGTTCTTTGTTTAAATGATTTATTTGAAGTGATAGCATGGAAGTGTCTTACTACTGGGACCTATAATGAAACATTGTATGATGTAAAGCTAATACTTGGATGTGCTTTAGGATGCTACGCGCCAAACATAATAATAGCGCACAATCATACAAATGGCATTTTATTGCCATCGGAAAATGATCTCAAAATAACCGCGGCGCTATATCGGTGTGCAGAAATTATGGATATAAGATTACTTGATCATTTAATTATTACCAATAGAGGATTTTATTCTTTTAAGGATGCGGATAAATTATAAGTTATATGCCGCGTACATTATCTGCTATTTGGTTAAGATCAACAAATAATCCTAAGTTTCTCAAATACTTGCAGGTTGTGGCAAGATCAGTATGGCGGCATTTGATCTGAATGAAGTAAACGTCCTTTGTATCTAAGTAAGCCCTTACACAATAAGAATGTTTAAAGCTATATATACTCCAAGTTTCGTCAAGGCCGGCAAGGTCCTTTATAGCCTTAAACCATGTTCGTAATGTCCATTCGGATATAGGTTCTTCACCTGGAACAAGTGGGCCCGGCTTTATCCTATTATATTTATTGGCTCCTAAATGCCGGTTGATGGAAAACAGGTAATCGCTTTCAGCATAGCCATGGGTATATTTCTTCAACCAATTCATATACCTTACGCCAATGGGTATGTACTCACTCCTGCCCTCTTTTGATAATTCCGGCCGTATATGAATTCTGTTTTGATCAAACTCCAAATCCATAACTTTTAATAACCTGGTTTCCTCATGCGGACGCGTACAACTTTCATAAACCATTTCGCAGAATGTAAGGATACGCGCGTTATGCTCCAGCATCAGGCTTTTTAATAAAGTCATTTGCCTATCGGTAAAAGCTTTATTGCCTTGTGTCTTATGGGGTAAATCAGCAATACCCTTAACAGGATTTTTTGTTACATCATCTTCAAAGTTTGTTTTAAAGTAGTTGAAGAAACCGCTGATGTTATCCTTGATGTTATTTATTTGGCGATTACTGGCCGCTTTTTTTAACCCTTTTTCAGCAGCATATTTTTCTGATCTTTCCCGGTAATCAGAAAGGAACTTCATTATATGATGTCGCTTTACCTGATCAATATTAAGGTGAGTTAAATGGGTTTCCTTAATCCAATCAACAAACCATCCGACATGTTGGCTATATGGTGTATAGGATTTCTTAGCCAAATACTTCTTTTTTTCAGCTAAATAAAATTCCGCACAGCTTAAGATATTTTTATTGAGCGTTCCATCTTCCCGGCTTACAAATTCTTCATAGGGGGAAAATCCAGCCTTTAACAGATCGTTAATAATAATGATCAGCGCCTGGCCATATTCCTTCCGCTCACCAATGGTATTATAAGTATTAATGTCTCTATAAATCGGTGGCTGTCTTTCCAGCTTACCGGTAGCTGGATTTCTATAAGAATAATAAACAAACCATTGCCTGGAAAGGTCAGGTTTATTGGCCTTTTTAGCACTACCTAAATAAAGTTTAGCTGGTTTATAATTCAAAACATTCGAAGATGCGAAAATTGTTTGTAAATTGTTTGTGGAGGGCAAAAAACCACCCTCCACAAGCTTCAATAGCGTGCCCGAAGAGAGACTCGAACACATACTCAAACTTAAAAACTCATCGCAAACAGTGTTAATTGAACGTTTAAGGGCTGCAATAGTAGGCATATTTTGTTAAAATTGTTTGTGAGATGTTTGTATAAATTGCTTTATTCTTTAGTGAATTGCTCAAATCCAACAAAGGCGGTATACGATGTTAAAGTAAATGTTGTGTTTGATGTTTTCTTAATATGATAGATAACTCCACCTTCATTTATTGTCATTGTTGAAAGCGAGTATTTAAACGTGGCGGCAGCTCCGGCGGAAGTAACATTGGTACTATCAATAAAATTTAGTTCATCAGGATAGACAGCTGTGTCATATCGTTGGTTATTCGCAGTTGTATCATCATAGGCTTTAGTCATACGCCACTTGCCCGAAATCCAGGTTGTGGATTGTGGAGTAGCATTGTTATTTTTACTACATGAGTAAAAAGCAAAAGCGATTAGTGAGAATAAAATTAGTTTCTTCATGATTGATCGGTTTTAGGGTTTTCTTTTGATAGGATGCCCTTTATTTCTTTTTGATACGCAACTATTTGACTTAATAATTCAGTTTGCTTCTTTAAGTTATCAATAATAATAGGGATGCTAAGTACAGCTTTCGTTATTTCTTCCAGTGTTACAGCATTCGATACTGGATTATTATTTTGAGGCTGGTTAAACGCTAAAGACTCTTTTTGTTTTACATCGTTGGCATAACTGCTTTTTCCATATAGTATACTTTTTACCTCATTTTGCAATTCATTTTCCACAATAGAAGACACTCTGTCATTTGTAAAAACATTTGGATATTTGGAAAATAACTTTTCCTTAAAATCGCTATCTACCCTTTCTTTTCTGAAATGATAGCCAAGGTTCTGCCTTGTCATACCCAACTCCATAGCCGCCTCACCTATCCCTATGCCAGCTCCTTTAAGTATAAACTTTAACTTTTCGCCTTCTTTTTCCATTAGTAAAATGATGTGGATAACTTTAATGTAAAATATTTTACATTTTATTTTGCAAATGTAAAATGAAATATTACATTTGGATATAAATAATTTACAATTATAATCAAATATCACAAACATGCAAGAAACAATTGAAATGCCAAAGAGTGTAGAGGATATCAGGTTTGAAAGTCTTGACGCCTTAGCAAAAGGAAAGGGGTTTAATATTCCCGAAAACGAAATTCAAAACTGGCGAAATTTTGTTTCCAGGAAAATGCATAAGCAAACCGATAAGCGATTTAGAGTAACCATGGACCTGACAGGTAAACCTATAGTTGGGAGAGTAAAATAAAATGAGAATCATCCATTCAGCCCTAACAGAAATTAAACCTGAAAAACAGATCAAGCATGTACCCATGTACAAGGATCCTGTTTTCATGGCTGAACTAAGAAGATCAATTATAAACGACCATAACAAGAAGATAAAAGCTAAACAACAGGCATAAACAAAAAAAGCCCCGCTACTAACAGGGCCAATCAATTAAGTATCAAATAATATGGGAGCAAAATTAATCAAATTACCGGAAAGCACAAACGCCCTTAGTATTGCGCATCTGGCCTCAACTGCCGCAAGGCCTTTCTACTATGTGCAAGAAGCACAGCTTAACCACAGCAGGGTAACAGTATCATTCTGTGATGAGAATGAACCGGACGGCCCTACGGTTACCAAGGTTATTAAAACCAAAGACCTTACAGATTTCATTACTGAGTTCTACGGTGATTATATCAACACTGGCTACAGTGAACACCGTATTCAGGATGTTAAGTCGCCGCTTGAATATCTTAAGGATAACCTTGATAGTGTGGTTACAGAGTTTTTAAATGCGAAAGGGGTTTCCAATGCGTGAGATAAAATTTAGATTTTGGGTTGAAAAGGCAAAGCAGATGTCAGACTTTGAAACTGCAAAAAAAGAATGTGATCGCCTTTCATTATTGGCATTGGATGGATTTATTCCAATGCAATACATAGGCTTAAAGGATAAAAACGGAGTTGAAATTTATGAGGGCGATATATGCGAAGTCGATAATAACGAAAATGCATCTCACCTGCAAACGGTTAACTGCAATTATGCTGCTCGCCTAAAGAAAGGAGATTTTCTGATTATAAAGAACCTATTATCAGGATATACTGGACAAATTTTGTCCAATCAAGGTGATGCACCTAACTTAATAGGTAATGTATGTAACTATTCTTTATGGAATGGCGCAAGGCAACTAAACATTATTGGCAACATCTACCAAAACCCCGAATTAATCAATAAAGCTTTAGGAGGACCTACCAATGGTTAGCGTATTCATAGCTTTTGCTGCCGCCCTCCTACTCTTCATATCATTAGCTACGTTCATTATTTCTTCAATAAGGATAGACCGTAAAGCTAACGCCAAATTAGCTGAATTAACTAAATGGCACGAAGACAACAAAGCTTCCATTGCCGAAGCTGAATCTAAAGTAAAACCTGCTAACACTAAATCATAAATATACAATCATGACCGGAACAACTAAAGAAATCTACACAGTTGAGGGAACTCAATTTCAAACAGTTGAAAGCCTACGGGCTATACAACGGGCAAAAGAGGAAGCTATGAAAGCTAAAGCTACAAAGTTGGTTTACCTCAATAGCAATCCAGTTTTGTCAATAGACAAAAAGGGTAAGATGACAATTATTTACGCGGCCTCTAATCCTGTTTCCAAAACAAATAAAGAAGTCAAGTTGATAGCATCATAATCAAATTTTAAATATCAAATAAATATCATGGAAAAAGTAATTGAAGCAATAGAAGAAACGGTTAAACAGGCTCAATGGCATGTTAACTATCATGAGGAAGAATTAAGGAAAGCCAAAGAAAAGCGGGATTACCTTTTAGAGGGCCTTTCTATCATCAAGGGTCAACAGGAAGAACCATTGCCTATATAATCAATAGCTAAAACCATACACCCCAACGCTCACAAGGCTTGGGGATTTTCAGGTAACTAATCATTACAAAATGGGAAAATCACTGCTTAAAATCATCTGCTTCTTTTTCGGCCACGATTGGAGGACGCCTGTTAAAAACCAACAGCGCAAATGTGTAAGGTGTAAGGCCTTTTGTATTAAAGATTACTATGGGGACTGGGTTAGATACCAGCCCAAAGTAACAGAGTTATACCCTATTAAAGATGAGTACGCAGACTTGTAAAAAAAGCAATTAATCAAATAATCAAATAAGTAAAAACAACGAACATGACACTACGAAAAGCCACAAGGCAGAAGTCTAAAATGCGCTTAGGATTAAGCGCTGTAAGCGGAGCAGGTAAAACCTATTCCTCAATTTTAATAGCAAAAGGGCTCACTAAAGGTGACCTTTCAAAGGTAGCTATTATAGATACTGAAAATGGAAGTGCTGACCTATACTCTCATTTAGGTGATTACAATGTGCTGACCTTATCAGCGCCGTATAGCCCTGAACGATACATTCAAGCAATTAAGGATTGTGAAGATGCCGGGATGGAGGTTATAATTATTGATAGCATAACCCACGAATGGAACGGTAAGGGGGGTATCATGGATATACACGGTTCAATGACTGGCAACTCATTCACCAACTGGGCAACAGTTACACCCCGCCATCAAAAGTTTATTGATGCTATCCTGCAATCAACATGCCATGTGATAACCACTGTAAGGCGTAAGCAAGATTACGACATGGTTAAGGATGGTAATAAAACCATAGTTAACAAAGCGGGGCTGAAAGAAGAAACGAGAGAGGGTTTCGAATACGAGCTGACAGCTAATCTTGAATTAGATATTAAACATAACTGTGTAGCCTTAAAAGACAGAACAGGCTTATTTATGGGTAAGCCACAATTTACCCCATCGGAAGAAACTGGCAAGCTTATTTTGGACTGGTGCGAAAGTGGCGAAACTCCAATCAGCATAAAAGAACAGTTTGAAGCAGCAAAGGATTTGGAAGAACTTAAAACCATTTTCCTTTCCCTATCACCTGACTTGCAAAAGTTATGGGCTGTATTTAAAGATGAAATGAAAGTTAAATTATCAGAACCAATAACAGCATAGGCTATGGAAATCAAAGGTAAAGTACACGAAATAGGTCAGACCATACAGGCTACCGAAACGCTTACAAAACGTGAGCTAATTGTTGAATACATTGAGAACCCTCAATATCCTGAATATTTAAAGTTTGAGGTGATACAGGACCGCTGCGCAATATTGGATAATACTAAAGTTGGTGATGATGTTGAAGTTTTCTTTAATCTGAAAGGTCGCCCATGGACGGACAAGGCCGGTAAAAAAATGTATTTCAATTCCTTACAATTATGGAAACTGAATGTGCTGACTGGCGGAAGTTCATCACCTCAATACGCTCCGCCTGCTAATATCAGTTCGGCACCTGAAGAAGATGATCTTCCTTTTTAATTAACTGACCTATAAATCAATCCCGGCACTGTTTATCGCCGGGATTTTAAAAACTAAAATAATGGGACAATCAAAAGAAGCATTCATGGAAATGCGAGAATCAGAAAATAATAAATTTGAACAATATGATACGCCTAAAAAGCTAAACTTATTCCTTCAACCTGTAGAGGAAACAAGCGTTTACCCTATCGAAAGTAAAACGCTATTAACTACTGAAAAATCAGACCTTTCTGAAATAGCATCTCAAATTGTGGAGGCGGTAGACGATGGATTTGCAGATCCATTGGATACTTATATCATGGCAAAAAAAGGCTCCTATGTTTTTGATAGTATAGTTGAGGCAATGAAAGGTAAAGCAAAAATACCTGAAGGTAAAAACTATGCAAAACATGGCTGCGAAATAAGAGAGGGTGCAACTGGGGTTCGCTATTACTTTGAAAGCTGTAATGATCCTATTTGGAATGAGCTTAATATGCAGATGGTGGCCCTGAAAGAAAAGTTATCTGAGAGGGAGAAATGGCTGAAAGGATTCACAAAAACTACAGAAGTAGAGGAAATAGCCGATACCGATACGGGTGAGATAATTCAAGATAAGCGCACTATTCATGCTCCGGTTAAAATGGGTGGACAATCATTAATCCTTACACTTAAATAATATGGAAGTGAAATATGCCATATATCCAAGCCTGCTTGATGCCTTTCTTAGGTTCAAGCGCCGGGATGATGATGAAACATTTTTAAGCCTATTTGATAAAATAAACAAGGTTCCAGGCGAACAAACCGAACACCAGTTAAAAGGTATTGAGTTTGAGCAATGTGTAAATGATTTAATTACCGGGCATAAGACAGGTGACTTTTCCTTTACACTCATCCAAAATGGCTTCTACGAAACCAAAAACTTTAAATTCAAAGCCGATGTGGTTGATAAAATAGCTAACAAACTCCAATATGCCACAAAGCAACAAGAGTATATAGAAGCTATTATTCCTACAACAGTAGGCAATATTAAGCTGTATGGTATTGTTGATTTTAGCTTTCCTGAAATGATAGTTGACTTAAAGGGCACTTCAAACTATAAGTGTAATAAGTATAAAGACAATACCCAGCACTCTACTTACTCCCTTGTAAGGAATCTTAACGGCTCTCCAATTAAGGCTTTTAAGTACATAGTCAGTGATTATAATAAAGTATATCAGGAGACCTACATTCCTAATGATACACTGCATCAGAAGCTAATGTTTACCGTACTGGAATTTGTGAGCTTTATTGAATACTTCAAAAATCACATTACTGACACGAAAATATTTGGAGAAGCATGAGCAAATTAGTGTATTTCGGCACCGTAGATGGTGAGGGCGCATTAACCCTCACTAATTATAAAGCGTTTAGAGTCGATTTAAACGACTTTAAAGGTAAAGAGGTACGAATTACTGTTGAGCGCAAATCGAAGCGGTCAAACCCACAAAACAGTTATTTCCACGGGGTAATTATCCCCATCGTTAAAGCTCATCTTATTGATTTAGGCTGGAAAGATGCAAAGTCAACCGAATGGGTAAAGAATTATATAAAATATAACTGCCTGATTATTGAAACTGAAAATGAAGATACAGGCGAGGTAGTTAAAACACTGGGGGAAACTTCGTCTTTAACAAAGCCTGAATTTATGGAATTTGTTGCTGATGTACAGCAGTGGGCAATTGAAAAATTAGGCTTGCAAATACCTGATCCCGGTCAGGCTTTAGAAATGGAATTTTAAAACAAAATATTATGAAATTAACAAGGGGTGAACCCGGATATTATTCAGACATGCTTAACGAATTGGCTAAGATTGATAATACCGTACCTGAAAAACGGATCACATATCCCAATATCGAAGCAGCAAGAAAAGCAATGGTCAAATTTACTGATATGCTTTTTTCAATCAACAATCAGGAGGCAAAATGCATAAAAGTTGAGCTTCGCACTGGTGAAATTAAAACACTTGTATTTACAGATTTTGAAATGCCTGTATCTGAATATACAAAACCAGTATCAATTATTGTTAGAAAATCTATTGATGAATATACATGTAAGCCAAATAGCGCAGGTTCATACAAACATTGCGAAGGCGGCGGCTGGCATTCAATGGCTAATCTATATGAACTAAATGGCAAATTTTATACAGATGCTTATTAAATAAATGGTTGAGTGGCGGAATTGGTAGACGCAACGCGAGGACATGCAAATAGCTAAGTAGCCGCGTTTAACCCGTATTCAAAGGTAACCTATATGTATAAAGGAAGTCCTGAAATCGGCGGACATATCTGCTTTAAGCAGGTGTAAATATCTAAATGCAAACATATGCAGGTTCGAATCCTGCCTCAACCACAGTACTAAATAATAAATTAATAACTAACAAATTAAACATGACAGATTCATCAAAAATCAAGAAAACCGTAAAGTCAATCACCTTTTCCGGTAAATGGACAACAATCAAATTCGGCCAAACATTCCAGCCTCGTGACCAAAACGATGTAGTAGATGAGCAGCCTACATTTAAAAGCAACATGAGCCGTCATCCTGACTTTGACAGGGCTATGCGCCGCATGTGTGTACATGCCATTTGCCGCGCTATTCCTTTCGCTAAGCCTGAAGATAAGGTAGGCAAGCTGATCGACAGGGATTACTTCGACAATCACCTGTATGAAGATGATCCTAAATTTATGGACATGGAAGTTACCGGCATAATCGTAACAACCAAAAAGGACCTGTCAGGTTTCCAAATTTTGGGTAAGGTAGAATCTGTGGATGGTCAGATAACTAAAATCAAATCACCGGTTATCTCTTTATTAAAAATTGACGGTGCTTACAATTATCCGCTATTGGATTTAGCACAGGATCATTTGGATGCGGTTGAGCTTGAAGCTTTAGAATTCCTAAAATACAAAAGCAATTCCCCGCAGTTGAAACTTAGTTTGTCACAAATAGATGATCACGCTGCATAATGGGTGAACAGATAGGGCTTTTACCGGGGATTGAAGTAAAGAATGGTGTATTGGCTATTCGTGCTATGAACCCCTGTAAAGCCCGTTCTGAAGCTATAGATCAGCTTCAAAAGCAGGCAGAGAATTGGATAAACGAAAATGCTCATTTGGGGATATACATAAAAGGCAATGTCCCCAGCTCTAAAAATTCAAAGGAAATAGGAAAGTTTAAAAAGAGAGATGACAACGGTATGCTAAAGGAGTTTACAACATTGCGTGATTCAGCCATTACAACAGCTTTTAAACGCATATCTCGGCCCCAGTGGGTAAACGGTCGGCGCTTATTCATTGGGGCGTGTAGTGGCCTTAAACTACCCATATCTGTTGAGTTTACATTCATCAGGGATAGCCTAAGAAGATTCGACTATCACAACGCTGTACAGGTATGCGCTGATATAATGGTTGAATGTGGCTATATCACTGATGATGAAACCTGTTATTTAAAGCCTGTATTCGGTGATGTGTATTATTCAAAGAATTTGGCAGGTGTAATTATAAAAGTTTTAAACCCTTAAGAAATGGATTTATCATTAAAAGACTTGACAAAATTTGCTCAAACAAATGTTAAGGAACTTAGAAGAATGTCCGGTATGACGCAACAAGAATTTGCTAATACTCTTGACGTTAAAAGATCATTACTTGGGGCGATTGAAGAAGGAAGAAGCTTAAGTATAATGACGATGTATAAAATCTCTGTCATGTACGAAATATCTGTTGATGACTTAATTACAAAATTGATATAAGCATGAACCTAAACGCAGAATTCAGTATTGATTTTAACCTGAAACGGGAATTTAACATTGTCTTTCAGCCAGTAAAAAAGCCAGGTACAGACCGCAAAAGGTTTTTAGTTTCTGTCAATAGATTGCCCGATTATATCGGTGAAAACTGGACTAAATATTTGATTAAAAAGCTGCTTGAAATGGATGCTGATAAGGATAGGTTTTTTATACGTCATAAGGGCTTTGTAGACGCTTATAGAAAGTGAATGGATATAATGATCGTCCGTGTTAAAAGAATGCTTAAACCTAAAATTTTATTAAAACAAATTATCAAATGCAAGAAACAGAGTCATATACGGAAATAAGTAACAGCTGCTGTAAAGATAGGTTGTCGTTAATCAATAAAATTATACTTGATGCTTCTGTATCACTTAAAGCTAAAGGTTTATTTTCCTTATTGATGTTTTTACCGACTTATAATGTGATTAATCGAACAGAACTTATTAAACATGTATCTGATGGAAAGGATAGCTTGAAAACCGCATTTACAGAACTTGAAAGCAAGGGATATATAAAAAGCACCGAGGTGAAAAAAGACGGTCAATTTCAAGGGTACAAATTATCAGTTAGAATTTAATATGGAGCCAAAATTAACTGAAAAACCGGGTTATTACGCTGTTATACCAGCATCGGTTAGATATGACAAATCATTGTCACCTAATGCTAAGTTATTATACGGGGAAATAACCGCATTATTAAATTTTAAAAATAGATGTTTCGCAACAAACGCTTATTTCTCTCGGCTTTATGATATTTCTGAATCTCAGATATCGCGTCTTATTAAACAATTATTAGATAGCGACCATGTAGAAATTGAAAATGAAACATCTGAAAGAGGCTCCATAAGACTTATTAAATTATCAGTGGGGGGTACGCAAAAATGCGTAGGGGGGGTACGCAAAAATGCGGAGGAGGGTATACGCAAAAATGCGTACCATAATAACAAGAGTATTAATAACAATATAATAAAGGAAGATTTTCAATCTTCTGATCTTTTTAAAGAAACCACTTCTTTACCTAAACAACCAAAAAAAGAAAAGGAAAAAAATAAGGACGCGCCGATTTTTGAAAAGTGCAAATCGTTTTGGCTGGATGAGTTCCATCCTGGCTGGGCATTTGGAGGCATTACCGGAAAAAACCTTTATCAGCTGATCACTAAATTAAAGAGCAAACTAACTACATCGAAGCCTGAATATACCGAGGAAGACGTTATCAATCTGTTTAAAATGTTATGTAGAAACCTGCCCGAATGGTACAAGGGTAAAGACATCCCCATTATAAACAGCAAGTTCAACGAATTATTTGAAGAAATAAAAACCGGGCTTTATGGGTCAAGACCTGCAAAGGGCGAATCAATCTTTAGGCGTTAGTAATGCTGTACTTGAAATTGGCATGGAGGTATTTCATATTAATCAGCTAATACCTTACCCATTAACAGACCAGCAGATTACAGACTGGGCAAAAAGCATAAATGAGTTGAGGCCGGACGTAACGGCAGCAACCCTTAAAGCAGTAATTAATAAAATGAAGCTTGGTAAAATACAATGGGATAACCGTTCAGGTATTCAGAATATTTTCAAGGCTTTGGAAAATGAATCAGATCAGGAAAAGGACTTTTTAAGCAGACTATGAGCAACCTAAAAAAAATAGAATATCAGGAAGCTTTCAATGATGCTTCGGCCTACCTCAAAAAAGGTGGAGAGCCTGGCCTTAAATTAGGGTTCTCCTGCTTAGATGAATATTACACACATAAAAACTCAGGGGTAACCGATTGGACAGGCTTTCCCGGCTCAGGCAAAACATACTTCGCGTTAGAGTGCCTAATGAACCTCTCGGAGCGATACGAAAAACGGCATGGGCTTTTTGTTCCTGACATAGGATCAGATAAGGAGATAATAGCAAAGTTGGTTAAAATGAGAACAGGCAAAGATTACCACGACAAATACAATAATAAAATAAGTGATAAAGAACTTGCCGAAGCATTAAACTGGATATTACATTACTTCGTAATTTTCAAAAAGGCAGATTTTAAAACTGGCGTTACGCCAATAGACTTTTGGGAATTGGTTTGCAGCTATAAAGATGATGGCGGTATAATTCATACCGGTTTAATTGATAGCTGGAAAAACATGAAGCATATCTATTCGGGCCGCGAAGATTTATACCTGGATGAAGCTTTAAGTGTAAGAAACGAATTGGCAGAAAGGAACAATAAGCACTTCCATACAATCGCGCATGCAATTAAGACAGATCAGGATCAAGCAGGCAAAAGGCGGGTGCCGACTGCATGGGATATAAAAGGCGGTGGCAGCTGGAACGCAAACGGAAAAAATATAATCACCGTTGATTTTCCTGACAAAACACATAACAGAGTTGACCTATACATCAGCAAGGTAAAGCCGGAAGATGTGGGCAAGGTTGGAGCTATCATTGAAAGACTTTTTTTAGATTATAAAAAAGGCAGGTATTATGAAAAGTTAGCCCCTTATGATTATTACGCTTTTGAGCATGAGAAAGGATTTAAAATAATGGCATCGGAGGAGCTATTTTAATATGGGAGAAAGGAAATGTTTCGATGAAAAAGATGATTATATCAACTCTCTTGAATTAAAAAAGATGAGCCCTCAAATACCTATGCTAAATAAGTTACCCGAAAATGCAGTATTTGACAAACAGGCTATTATGGCTGAAATAGACCTCATAGATACTTTTAGAGTATGGTATAAAAACCTGACTAAAAATTCATTGGAGGAATACAGGGCCCTGGCAGAAATATACTCTGCAGAATATGACAATCATTATAAAGATATATCCACGCTGTTAACCATAGAAGGTGTAATCGTTGAATTATACAGCGATATTTTTAAATATGAAGACAAAAAAGGAGAAACTGAAAAATCGAAATATCAAAAAGAACGGGTTTTAGTATTGAAAAATGGCTTTGAGTGCTTAAAAAAATATATAACCAAATACGAAGAGGTAAAGGTTATGCTAAAGCAATCAGCTATCGAAAGAACGAAACTCTTATATGAAAATAAAAAACTCACAGATGAAGTGCAGCGACTTGCTAATTCATCAGAATTTTAAAATAAGATGAGTGCACCAATAAAACCAATTAATGAAATTATAGATCACTGGCATGGAAAGTTTTCAAAAATGAGAGTTGGCGAAGCTATAGAAATTGGCGTAGTTGGAAAACGCGACCCGGAAACATTTACTGATATCTGCAAGCTGTTCATTGCTTATAACCCAGATTTTGAACTAACAAACGATTATAAATTTTTAAAAAGAATAAGCCCATGGCCGGATAATAATTAAAACTAATAACCCAGCAAAATTAACACGAGTAGGAAACCCTTAAAAGCAAAAGAATTATGAAAACTATAAAGTGATAGCAACATTCAACACCGACCCCTCTTTAAAATATAAAAACCCAAAAACACGGGCATATATTGACGAGTGTATTAAAAACAAAATTATAAATACCCCAAAGACTGGCTTTTCAGTTCCTTTAGGAGATTTAAGCCCTCATTTAAAACCACATCAATCAGATAGTATAAGATTTGCCGCCGAGGGAGGTTGCAGGGCTATTTTCAACAACTTTGGATTAGGTAAAACCCGTATTCAATTATGGTTAGCTAAACTATCCATCCAACATACCGGCAAATCTTTTATGCAGGGCCTGCCTTTAGGTGTGGTAACAGAATTTTACGAAGAAGCTGAAATATTAGGGCTAAAGGTTCATTATGTAACCTGCCAGGCTGATGTTCTGAAAATAGAATCAGAAAATACAGGCCCTCAAATATTCCTTTCAAATTATGAAAGGATCCGTGAGGGTAATTTCGACCCTAAACACTTTGGAGCTTCCTCACTGGATGAGGGGGATGCTATCCGTAACCTGGATACAGAAACAACAGATTACATGATGAAAGAATTTAGCATCATCCCGTTAAAATTCATAGCTACAGCAACCCCATCACCAAATGATTATACTGAAATATTAAACTACGCTCAATATTTGGGAGTGATGGACCGGGGCCAAGCGTTAACAAGGTTCTTTCAGCGTAACAGCACAACTGCAGGGGACCTTACCCTGTATCCGCATAAAGAAGATGAATTTTGGTTATGGGTGCGCAGCTGGTCAATAACAATTCAATTTCCATCTGATTTAGGTTATTCTGATGACGGTTATAAGCTGCCGGAGCTTACCGTTAACTACCATGAGGTAAATGTAAGCGAACGGGATATCAAAGCTGATCGTGACGGCAATGTAGCCATGTTTGCCAATCCAAGTAAAGGAGTTATAGAAAGTAGCCGTGAAAAGCGTGACAGCCTTTATTGCAGGGTAGAAAAGGCGCTGGAGATTGTTAAACAGAACCCTGATGATCATTTTATATTATGGCATGACCTGGAAGATGAGCGCAAGATGTTAGAAAAGCTATTGCCCGAATGCAAATCAGTTTACGGTAAACAAACGCGTGAGCAAAAAGAGGAGTTGCTGGTAGGCTTTAAAAAAGGCGAATACAAGTATTTAGCAACAAAGCCAACTATTGCAGGATCCGGGTGTAACTTTCAGCACCATTGCCACCGGGCCATCTTTGTTGGCATAGGATATAAGTTTAAGGATTTTATCCAAAGTATTCATAGGATACTCCGCTTCATGCAAAAGTATGGTGTGATAATAGATATTATCCATACCGATGCGGAACGGGAAATTTTAAAAGACCTGTTACGGAAATGGAATGATCATAATTCCATGGTTGCAAAACAAGCTGCTTTGATCAGAAAATACGGCTTGCACGGGAATGTAACCGCTGAATTACTTAGGACAATTGGCGTAGACCGGAAAGAAGTAAAAGGGAAAAGATTTACAGCCATACATAATGATTGTGTTATTGAAACGCAGGAAATGGCAGATAATAGCATTGACATGATTCTTACTTCTATTCCTTTCAGTGATCAGTATGAATATTGCGAAAGCTACCATGACATGGGGCATAATAACGGCAATGTGGAGTTCTTTAAACAGCTTGATTGGCTAACACCGGAACTGTTAAGAATATTAAAACCGGGACGTATTGCAGCTATACATGTTAAAGATAGAATACAGTTTAGCTATCAGAACGGCGTAGGCTTTACGAGCCTTATTGACTTTGCCGGAGAAACCTCTGCTCACTTTAAGAAACACGGCTTCTTCTTATTGGGTAAACACTTTATACCAACAGATGTGGCCGCTGAAAACGCATCAACCTACCGTTTAGGATATACCGAAAATAGCAAGGATGGCACAAAGATGGGCAGCGGATCACCTGAATATCTGTTAGTATTTAGAAAGGCGCCGACTGACACTTCAAATGCTTATGCAGATATACCGGTAGTAAAACCAAAGCCGACCTACAGCCGGGGACGCTGGCAATTAGATGCGCATGCGGAATGGCTGACAAACGGAAATCGTTTATTTCAGCCGGAAGAGTTACGCAAGCTTGACCTTTCCCAAATCGGGAAGCTTTGGAAAGAATACTGTCTTAATAACCCTTATGACTTTGAAAAGCATGTTCAACTATCTGAAACGCTGGACAGCATTGACAAACTACCATCCGGTTTTATGGCCGTGCCAACCCATACAAATAATGAATGGGTTTGGGGAGACGTAAGCCGCATGCACACCCTGAACAGCAGCCAAACCAAGAAAAAACAGGAAAAGCATGTTTGCCCATTTCAGTTTGATATTGTGGACAGGGCGGTTATTAGGTACTCAAATGAAAATGATTTGGTATTTGACCCGTTCGGCGGCATTATGACAGTAGCTTACAGATGTGCTTTAAAGCTTAACAGGCGTGCCATAGCTACAGAATTAAATGAAGCTTATTGGAAAGACGGTGTGAAGTATTGCCAGGAGGCCGAGATGAAAAGAGATGTACCAACCTTATTTGATTTATCTAACATGGAGGGCGCAGTGTGTGGATAATACCTTCAAATCACAAGCTGTACTCAGCTTATGTCCCGGAATACTTGGCCTCGAAAGAGGTATTGAAAGAGCAATTCGAACCATTACAGCAGATTGGAATATTTAATTCCGGGGAGGAAAAGCGATTGACGTTATCGCTTATGTGGAAATCGAAGCCTTTATCATTGCAAACCTGGTTGGACAAATGGAAGCTGGTCTACTGGATTCCGCACCTATTTGGACGAATGTTAAAACATTCGATGCACGACCATTTCGTAACAAAATACACGGAATCATTGGAGGATATCCATGCCAGCCGTTTAGCCTCGCAGGAGAACGACATGGTATTGAAGATGAAAGACACCTTTTCCCGTATATATTGGAACAGATTAAAATCATCGGACCGGATTGGGTTTTCTTTGAAAATGTCGGAGGGCATTTATCAATGGGATATGGAGAAGTACGAAGAAGCATATCAAATCTTGGTTACCGAGTTGAGGAAGGAATCTTTACTGCGGAGGAAGTTGGCGCACCCCATAGACGAGAGCGGCTCTTTATTTTCGGAATTATGGAAAACGCCGGTATCCTCGGACGGGGAGGGCGGTATTTTGGAGATACGAAGCGGAGCGAATGCGAAAGTGAAGTTAAGGGATCAGGCACCTCATTGGAACAGAGAGTTATTGACGTGGCCGACACCTCAAACGAGGGATTATCGATCACCGGATTTACAGGGAAGTTTGAATTATCAAAGGAAAGTGGAGAAGGGTTGGACAGTAGACTTGAATTCAGCAGTAATTCCATGGCCTACACCTACATCAATGATTCAGGAACAAACATTGGATATGTTTCAGCAGAGAAAGGAGAAGGCGATCCTGAAGAAAATAAACGGGAACGGAATAGGGATGAATTTGGGACATGCAATTCAATCTTGGACAACTCCTTCCAGTCGATACTGGAAGGACACCCCGGGAATGACGGCAGAAAGGAAAGATGGAAAGGACAGGAACGATCAACTTCCGAGGCAAGTTTATTCCCTGCTGGGCAAGGAAGCTTTCAGTACGAATGGGAAGAACCCCGCACGATTGAATCCAGGATGGTCTATACAATTGATGGGTACAACTTTACAGAAGACCTTCACCGCGCTATTGGCAATTCGGTTGTGGAGCAAACAGCAGAATTGGCCTTTATAACATTACTGGAAAAGCACATAAAAAACGGCGCATAATTTAACAAACATTAGGAAACAAAATATAAAAACCACAACCATGAATAATAAGTGAACCAACAATCAACCCCCTCGCATGTAAAGTACAAGCGTGGGGCATTATACCTGCATAACGGCGAGGAAGTCTTCATTAATACCTCAAACAGAAGCGACGGAAAGATATCAGTCTCGACCGATAGCACATTCCGCAATTTAAAGACTTTCAGGCTCGTTTCGCCGTCTGACCTTACAACTACATCAGCCAAACCCCAAAATGGCATTATAGGCAAAATTAAGTCAAAACTAAATTGCGCTAAACCAGGTGACAAAGATCTAAACATTTTCTATGATCAAATGGCTGAAATTATGCCGTTCCATTGTCAAAATTGTGGTAAGCCATTATACGCTGGAAATAAGTTTTTCAAGCGGTGCGTTTCCGCCCATATCCTGCCAAAAAGTAAGTTTGAAACCATTGCTACCAACCCTGATAATATCTTGTTTTTAGGCTGGGGAATAATAGGAGTTTGTTATTGCCACGATAACTACGATAACAAGGGAGCATCAGACCGGGCAGCTATGCCCTGCTATCCTTTAGTACTGGAAAGGTTTGAACTTCTTAAACCACACATACCAGAAAATCAACTGAATGAAGCTATGAAATACTTAAACATAAAACCATGAAAAACATCAAAAGAACAACCTGGATTGCAGTAGCAGTTATCACCATTTTATTGTGGAGCACCTTGATATTTCTTCGGGGATATTTTTTAAGATCATATTCAAAAAAGCAACCTCTGAATGGTGTTATGCATCATTCAGATTATGTATGGGGAGAAATTAAATAAACACGTAATATTTAAAAATTAAGTCATGAAAATAGAAGAAGCTAAAGCCTTGTTTTTTGCGCAGTATTACGACCAAGTCATAATGAGATTGCCCGGAGTTACATACCGAATTGATTGTTATAACTTAAGTATGGTAACAAGGTCAAATGAAATAGCATCTGCTTATTTACTCCTAAGATCAGTTAATCAGCTAACGGAAGAACAGAAGATAAACATTGCAGAATTGGAAGATCATAGAGCAAATCACCTTCAAAAGGTAAATGATGATTTACAAGGGTGGAAGGAGGATAGGTATAACTTTATAGATTCATGTGTTTATCAATACCTTTTACGTATCGGAATTCTACTCCCCTTCACCTACCTCAACGAAGAAAACAAACCAGTAACGCTTCAACCTGAAGAAATAATTGCTCTTAAATGGGCTCAATATTAAGTCATGATAACTGAAGAACTGGAAGAGCGCCTTATGCAGGCATGCGCAATAATAGAAAGGTTACTTGACAATCCATCCGATGGCCTGGAAGTAGTTGCCCGGAATTTCATAGAAGAAAACGCTCAGGATTTAAACTTATTGAACCCATCCCAAGATGTCTAAAATTGAAGTGTGGAAACCCCTGCAAGCAAAAGGCTATGAAGGCTTATACTTTATCTCCAGTTATGGCCGGGTAAAAAATATCGACAACCGATTAAAAAAGGCATTTAAAGTAAAGGAAAAATATGTTTTTGTAACCCTCAATAAGGATACGAAGCAAACATCGGTTATATTAAAAAACCTTGTAGCTCTTCATTTTATCCCCAACCGCAATAAGCTTAAAACTGTTTTCAACATTGATGGAGACTTATTAAACAACCATGTATCAAATTTACGTTGGGGTAATTTACCTGAAGTTTGGAATAAGGGATTAAAAGAGCCGGAACTAACATTAGCCCAAAAAATAAAAAACCTGATAAGGCAACACGGTGGTAGAGAAAAGCTAACAGAATATTTGCTAAAAAAAGAGGTTCTAATAACCGGCCCTGATATTAAACAGCGTGACGTTCCATCTGATAGCAATTTCATCTCAAATTACTTTGAAAAGGAGGTTAATTATTGTCATTGCGAAATAGCCCAAATGTTAGAGAGATAAAAGGAAATAAAAATTATTAAATATTGATTTATTATTAGTTACTTTTGATATAAAATATCATATCAAATAAAACTATAATGAGTGATCTAAAAGCTTTTATCGAAAACAAGATAAAAACCGCCCAGCAGGAAATTAAAAAAATAGATATTGAAATTCAGGCGAAAGCCGCTTCATTATTTGCTAAAAAGGCACCTTTTGAAAAAGAGGCAGCTTTGTATAAAAAGCTTCTAAGGGAGTATGAAGAAACAGATAAACCAACAAAAGGAGTAAAATCTAAGTAACTAAAAAGCCCGGAGCTATAAACTTCGGGCTTTACTATTTCTATTGGTTACCTTATTTAAGAATAAGTTCTATATCAAAATTCAACGCGACAGATAAAAGGACTAAGGTATCAAAGTTGAAATTATACTTGCCTGATTCTATCCTGCTGATATGGTTCTTGCTTAACCCGGTGATATCACCAACCTGTTCACCGGTAAGGCCCCGCTCAAGCCTTAAAGCTCTTAACCTGGCACCTATTTCAATTCGTCTTAGTAAAAGGTATTCTTCACTGATGTTTGGTGACTTCATGTGGTAAAATTATGCGGCAAATCTAATTTATTAATCGCTAATCCGGCATCAATTAAACCGAATACGTCAAAGAAATGTTCAAATAAATATTGAAACATTTCTAATTGATCGGTCACTTTTTGTGCAATCCATAACCCATCATTTTTTTGATAAAAAACAAAGTATGTACTAATTCCATAGCATGTTTCTTCTTTAACAAAGGAAATGTGTTGGTTATTGCTTTGATACCCGTAAAATCCATTTTCCTGAACTACATTAAATTCAGGCTCTTGCACATGGTCAATTCCAAAACCAAAAAACTTGTGACATATAACAGATAAATGAGATTTACTATTATTTTGTATAGTTGTCAATTCCGCTAATGGTAATAATAAAAGTTTAAAATCATCATATCCAATATCCCATCCCTCATTGGTTTCAATATTATACTGACCTATAATTTTGGTAAATGCAATGTTTTTAATCGTTTGTATAACAGCTTTACCGTCATCATCAATTGTATATATTTTCAATCCATAAGGTAAATAAGGTGCAAGGTGTTTTAATTCAAGTTTATTCATGGTCTGTTTAATATGGCTAAGTTAATAATACCAACATGATTTAAAATAATAGCAGTAACAATAGTAATAGCGAATAGCACTAAAAAGGTATTGCGTTGTGTAACCTGGTTACCGCTTTGTAGATTTTTTATTAGTTTCATGTTATTTGTGCAGAGTTTAAAGCCCTGCGCCGGGCTGTTAATGGTTTATACTGCCAAATCCCCGCGTGTTAGGCGAGGCGGCAGGCGGTCTTTCCATACAGTCAGGTAAATACCAATAGGAGGTCAGAATTTAGTTCACCGGCCGGACTTCCAAACGCCGCGCTTCTTAAATAATTGTTAATTCAAAGTATGCACGTGGCTCAATGCCTGTTATGTCCATATCCAGCCGTCTATCATCGTTTAAATACTGTATCGCAAACTCTATTGCCTCAATACATTGATTAGGGTTAAAGAATTTAAAATGCGTTTCTGGCTTATCTAAATTCAGATACCCTGCTAAGTGATCGTATAGTTCGTTCCTATCGCATAGTTTTAAATCCCTCCAAATCATATCAAAATATTTATGGCCTGTATCCCTAAGGGTTGAAATTGATGAGGCTCGCTTTACCTTAACTACTTTCCATGGCTTATAAGGAGAGGGTTTTGGCTGACTTTCAAGCCATTTCCTAAAACCATTCATGTGTTCAACATCTTCCGGGCTTAATGGTGGTAACTCTGTAAGGTATTCCATTATAATATTGTATTAAAGCCCGGCTATTACACCGGGCATGTGATTAAAAATTAATAGTTAAGTTGATTAAGTATTCTACTTTATCCTGATACATAACCTTTGAATTGATAGCATCATAAAAGAAATCCTCGGTAGTATCAAAAGGAGTAATAAGGTATTTATCATCAGCCTCGGCAAGTAGTCTAAAATAAGGCTTAAACCTAAGCTCATTATATTGCATTACCTGATTGAAAGCACTTGCAATAATAGCCATGTCAACATCATCTGGTAAGTTGGTTAATAATGTGAATAAAACGTGGGCTAATTCTTTGCTTGTAATAGTCTGAGGAATAGTTAAAGTATTCATGTCTTTTTCTGCCGACTTTATGAAGTCCTGCGCGGGACTGTTAAGTGATTATACCGCCAAATCCCCGCTGTGTTATAGCGAGTCGATAAGGCAAATATGAGCGATTCCTATAATAAGTACTTGTTTACAAAAACCGCAACGCTATGGCCATATTCAGACAATAGAACATTAAAAGTTGATTGGTTGCTAATTAGTATATTCTTTAACCTTAAAAACTCAACTTCATTATCTTCATTAACTGCTTTATATTCTTTCATTTCCCATATTGCCATTTCGTTATAAAAAGGAGCGGTATTTTTAGCATGATATACTAATTGAGATTTAAGACTTAATAATTGACCTATTACAGTTGTTTCGTGTTGTGGTTTTAAAGCTAAAGTTTCCATATTATTTGTTTCGTTTATTTGATGATGTAAAGATATAAGAAGTTATAATATAATGCAACTTTATTTGAAAATAAATAGCACATTTTTTCTGATAATTTATTCACACTTTTTTAATCAAAATATTCACATTCTTTTCAATGAAATAAATGCCTTATTTTTGAGCATAATAAATCCCGAAAAATACGGGCATTTACGAAGATATTTATATGGCGAAATTTGAAAAAGGAAATCCCGGTAAACCAAAGGGAGCGTTAACTAAAACGAATAAGCTAATTAAGGAGATATTTGCAGATGTATTTTATTCTCTGCAAGATGATCCTAAAGCAAGCCTTGAAGCATGGGCGAAAGAAAACCCCGGCGACTTCTATAAATTAGGTATCAGGCTTGTACCAACACAGGTAAACGTAAGCGCCAATATATCCTTACAGGATGAACCCATAATAATTGAATAATGAGCGAAGACTACATAGGTACTCGAATAGATATACTACTTTGTATTGATCCAATAGCGGCGTGGAAATGTTATAACCACAGTTGGATGCCCAAAGACAGGTATAAAATAGGCAGCGTATACCCATCTTTATTTTTTTGTAAAGAGGGGTATTGTTCCTGGAACGCAAGGATTAATAGTTCTGAATATCTATTTAAAAAAGCATTTAAGATAGTAGGTTCCTTTGTGATTAAATCAGTAACAAATAATAATGCCAGTAATCATTAAGGATGCCGGCCCGTTTAAAAAACTATATGATTTACCGGAAGATACTAACCTGGTTATCTGTATCGGTGGACGTGGAGGCCGTAAGACCTATGAGCTATCCAAATTCATAGTATACAAAACAGCCATCAAAAGAAAACGGGCCGTATTACTTCGGGATGAAAAAGCACTGATTAAAGAAACCATTCTTAATGATATTTGGAAATGTTATGATCGTGCTAATTCAAACGGTGCATTTGAAGCCATCTATTCAAAGAATGAAAGTGAGCTAAAGGAAAAGGCCACCGGGAACGTATTGCTTTATACCAAAGGCTTTAGAGCATCAAATAACACCAAGGGAGCCAACCTTAAGGGAGCATCTGATATTGACATAGCCCTCATTGAAGAAGCTGAAGATATAAGAGATCCTGAGAAGTATAACACCTTTGTTGACAGCTTAAGAAAACAAGGGTGTTTGATTATCATCCTAATGAATACTCCTGATATAGGACACTTCTTAATACGCCGGTATTTTACAACAGAGCATGTACTGGATGAAAATAAAGAACCAACCGGCTATTTTAATTTAATCCCAAAAGATCATCCCGGCTTTGTGTGTATCAAAACATCATTTGAAGATAACCCACACTTACCTGAGCATGTTGTTTACAATTACAAAGCCTATGGAGACAAAAACAGCATAACCTACGACTATCATTATTACATGACAGCCATAAAAGGCTATGCCAGCACAGGACGTAAGGGCCAGGTATTCACTAAGGTTAAACCAATCAAGCTTGCCGACTATATGAAGCTAAAGCTTGTTGAATATTACGGGCAGGATTTTGGTACAGCTTCACCTGCTGCAATGGTAGGCGTTAAGTTTGACGGCAATACAGCCTATGTGCGTCTTATCAATTACAAGCCTATGCCAGTATTAGAATTAGCTAAACTATATTGCCGCTTAAAGTTCACTCCTCAAGATCGAATTGTATGTGATTATGCAGATTCATCAAGCATTGGAAAATTAGCAAATGGATTTGATCAATTAAGCGCACAGGAGTATATGGATTATCCCGGTTTAGGACGTGGGTTTTATGCAGTGCCATGCCCAGCAAAAGATATCAGTGCTGATATAAGCCTCGTTAGCGGTATGAATGTATATTTTGTTGAGGAACATCAGGAGCTTTGGGAAGAGGTAAATAATTACGTTTATGCACAGGATAAAAACGGCAATTATACGGATGAGCCAATTGATGCTTTTAACCACGCTATGGATGCCATGAGATACATAATTGCTGACCAACGCAGATACTCAAATTCAAGCGCATATTAGCCCCTTGTATTTAACAAATATTATTGTTTACTTTTGTTAACATTATGGCGAAAATATCCTTTGATAAAGTTCAATTAATTGTAAAGAATAATCCGGCAAAATCATTGATTTCAAATGCCCGTGAAATATCCCAAAAATTACAGTTAAATATTCTCGGCACTGGCATAGATCAGGCCCTGAAAAGAAACGATTATTTTGAGAACGCTGATGTATTCAAAGTGCGTAACGAAAACGCTACGTCAAACGCTGATTTATTCGCTCGTTTATTACACCGTGAAGAGATGGTGTTCACTGCTAAAGGCGGCGCATGCGCATACACTGGCTTGAGCGATGTACAAACTGTTAAGATGGATGCTACGCTGGATACCATCCGCTATAACATGACTATCCGCACCTGGATAAAGGAGTTTGCTCTGCAAGCCTACCGCGTTGACCCTATGGCAGTATTATTCATTGAGGTTGATGCCAATAATAATTCTTACCCCACTTATAAAAGCACAGATTGTATCTATGATTATCAAACTAATGGCCGTAAGCTTGAATATATCTGTTTCAGGTTAACCAATAGTGAAGCAGTGCAATTGCTGACAAATGCCAAAATTGATATCAGCAATGAAAGCGACCTTAAGGGTGACCCAGATAAATATTCAATGTATTACAGGTTTGTTGATGATGCGGAAGACAGGATAGTTAAAAATTCAGACGGCACAATAATACTGATTGATTCTATCCCAAATGTATTTAAGGTAGTGCCGGCCATTATAGCATCTAACCTCATTGACTTTAAGAATAACCAAAACTTCTTATCCCCTATCAGCAAAACAGTTGAATTAGCCGACACATACTTACAGGACCGCTCTATCAGGGACCTAAGCAAAAAATACAGTGGGTTTCCTAAAGGATACGAACCTTTACTTAAATGTGAAAAATGCGCAGGCGTAGGATTTTTAAGCGGAAATGCTTGCCCTGACTGTACGCCTGCCGGTGCCGATAAGGGGTTGGGTTTTAAACTTCGAACCAAGGTTGCTGATATTGCCCGTTTCCCTTTACCTAAAGAGGGACAGCAAGGCGGTATTCAAGATCCGTCTAAGTTCTTTGGGTATATAGCCCCTCCTATTGATGTGTGGAACAAACAGGATACAGCGCTGAATGATATTGAAACCGCAATGAATGACACATACTGGGGTACAACATCGGTTCAAAGCACAACCGGCCCCACTGTTGGAGACAAACATTCATTCAAAGAAACTGCTACCAAAACATTATCTGATTTACAGCCAGTTTATTTACGCCTCAACAAAACTGCAGACTGGGCAGAAACTACCGAAAACGCATTATGTGACTTTATAGGCTTTCAGTTATTCGGCGCTACATTCAAAGGCTCAGTTCGCACGTATGGCAGGTATTATATCCTTGAAACTCCTGATGAGTTAATGGAGCAGTATTTAGACATGAAAACAAAAGGAGCACCGCAGACGGCTTTATTTGACGTTCTAAGCAAATACTATCATGCCATGTATGCCAATGATCAGAGGCAATTAGCTATTAAGCTAAAGCTAATGGATGTTGAACCTTTCATACATCAGACAGCCGTTCAGGTTCAGGCCAATAACCCATCGCGTATAGACTTCTTCACTAAAATCTATTTCAGCGAGTGGCTGGCTACTAAAGATGATGCTTTCTTGCTGCAAAAAACTAAGGAATTGCTTTTAGCTGATTTAACAGCCTACGCAACTACGAAGATGGTTCTTCCTGCTGATCTGCTTGTGCCACCAACTGTAAGTATATCAGAAACAATCAGAAACGCTAACTAATAAACTAATAACTAACCCAATAAATAATGTCAACAACCAAAACAGCCAAAAAAACACAGGCAGCCCCTGGCAATTCTAATCCAAACAAAGGTTTAGGATTAGAAAACATCGACTACGGAATAATGGACGGTGCATCCTCCGAAGCTATTGCCAACTTCAACCGTTACAAGGAAATTGAAGCAAAGCTATTACTTAATGATAAGTATGACTTTGAGATTTGGAAAGCTACATCTGTACAGAAATTCAAGATGGATGAAGATTCAGGTGATAAAATACCTTATACCGCTGGCCTCATCCTTAACGCAGCAAAGCCTATCCAAAAGACACGCATCACAGCGGCCGCAGCTTTAGAGATCAACAAGCACGTAAGCCACATGAAAGCCAATGAGTTCACAGCAACATCTAAATATTGTTTATTAGCCAAACCAATCTCTGAATAATGGAAGGGATCACGCAGCTCGAACTTGGGGGTTATTTCAACAATGGGATGACCGTTAAGAATTTTAAAGATTATTTAAATTCTCTTGATGAAAAGACTATAGTAGTTTTTTCAAAGGCAGATGAAAATGGTAATCATTTCTACCAACAGCGCAATCCTGAAACAAACCAAATGTTTTTAAATATAGAATAATGGGAATACCTGAATTAGAACTACCTGTAAATCTTATAGGCGCCGGTGATGATGGTAAAGAGTGCGGCAAAACAGTTATGGGTTATTTCAACCCAACAGAGATAGCTGCATACCATGACGGTTACTATCCTGAAACCGGAATATTCATTTATCTGAAAGGCGGTCAACCTGTTCAAATAGCAATGACTTTAGAAGATTACCGGCAAAAGCTAAAAGAATATTGGATTGAAGTAAGCAGACAGCAGCAAACTATTAAGCAAAAGCTAAAAATCATAAACTAATGAAAGCAGTAAAATTTGAACAGGCAAACATTATGCTTGCCGAAGATCAACCCGAATATGAAACCCTACCAATTTGGGCAGATGTTGACGAAAATAGACATGCCATTAAAAATATTGATGGAAGTATCCGAGATCCGCAAGGCGAAGTAATTTCGTGCTTTGAATTAACAGATGAGGAAGTAAATGATATCGTTAAAAACAGACGGATTTGGCATAGACAAATAACATTTTGGAATGCCCCTATGCCTATAAGTATTGAAACTCAAAACCCATTTACACCACAAGAAAATTTAGTTGACAACTATAAAGCCTCACAAGGGCAATAACCCATAACCCATGTTAAAAGCAGCACAAATAAAAAAGCTTAAAGATTTAGGAATTGACACCAAGAAACTATTTGATGCGGTGAAAGCCGAAGAAGAAGTTGACTTTGAATTGCCTGAAATAAATAACCTCACTGAAGATCAATTAACCGAACGCGACAAGAACACTGTCGCCGCCGCTAAACCTGCCATATTTAAAGAGGGTAAAACCGCCGGTATTGAGATAGCCAATAAAGCTATTGTTAACAAATTCGGCCTTACTGATATTGATACCAAAGATGTTGATAAGGTTATTGCAGGCCTTGACAGCACTGTTGTTAAAGGTGACGCAGCATTGAAAGAGCAGGTTAAACTATTGCAAACTGATAAGGCTACACTTGAAGCAGCTGTAGAAACTGAAAAGAAAAACAGTTCATCTTTGTTATTCGACACTGAGTTAATAACCAGTTTCCCAACCAATCGCCGGGCTGATATGTCTGATAAGGATTATCTGTTATTAGTAAAGAATAACTTAAGCTTTGAAGAAGTTGACGGCGTTAAGGTTGTTAAAAAAGATGGCCAGGTTCTTCGTGATAAAACTACTCAGGCACCAATTCCATTGAAAGATGCTATAAGCTCTGTATTTGGAGAAAAGAAATGGATAGCTGAAGATGGCGGAGCCGGTGGCCGTGGTGGAGTTGATAATCCAGGCGGAGGCGGTTCAGCTGGTATCAAAACCTATTCTAAAGCCATGGAGCAGTTTATCAAGGATAACCCCGATGGTAACCCAATGAGCCCGGCAGCCGAAGCCTATGTTAGTAAGATAGCCAAAGCAACAACTGATTTTAGCTATGATGACTAACGGTTTACTTTTTATTATTTTATTTCTTGTATTATGGATGCTATTAGGAAAAGTATTATTCAATCGTTAAATTAAAAAAACATATTATGAAAAACTACGCTAAAAATCAATATGCTGGCAACCTCAACAAATGGGATGACACCAAGCATGAAACGCAATCTGTACACGCCATGAGCGAAGCACAGGCAGAGGAGTTAAACAAACAATTTGATGCTACTGGTATCAAGTATGAGGAAACTAAAGTTAAGCCGCATGAGTTTAAAAAGGAAGTGAAAGCAGTTGTTGAAAGCACTGATGAAGACGCTCCGAAAGTTGACGATAAACCAAAAGTTAAACGAGTATCAAAACCTAAAGAAAAAAAGGCTGAAATTGAGCCGCCAATAATATAATATTTTATCGCCTTAAATTCATTAAAAAGCTACCTCAAAAGGGTGGCTTTTTTTGTATGTTTGTTTATCGATAATTAAGCCGATGTAAAATGCGACAAAATGATAGTACAATCACTCAATAAAATTACCTTAGAAACCTTTAAAGAGGCCGTATATAGTGCCGTAACTTCTAAAATAACAAATGTTGCGCCGTTAGGGTACAGTTCACCCACCTTCCTATTATATGGCAAGGATGGCAATGAAAGAAGGTGCGGCGTATCTGTTCGAAACCATTCAGGTAATGTATCAATGCTAATTTGTGATATGAAAGGGCGTTTTATTTTTCATGGAGGATTCGATAAGAACTTACCGATTGATTTTATAACAAGTGAACTTTTTTTAACGTTTAAAAAACTAAAGAAATTTATAGAAACAGAATTGCCTAAAAACGATGATATTGAAAGGAATTGCGTAAATCATCCGCGTTACACATCTGGGTTTGATTTTTTAGCCACGGCACAATGTCGTGCATTTCATAGCTGCGTATAGTTAAGTCGCATTTTCTTATGCGGTTATAAGCCCTGTTTTGCGTAAGCATTTCGGGGCTTTTTTTATTGAATATTATTACCTACTTTTACTCCTGTCATAGTTGTACTACCGACAAAGGATTGTATCCCGATAATCCCCGGTGATGTTCACCAAAAAATAATCACATTTTCTCACATTAAAAAACAGCAACTATGGCAAATTACGCTGCTTCGGTATTGGCTAAAGGCCAGGCGAAGCTTTCAGCAAAATTCCAAGCTCCTGAATTACGTGCACAGATGCCAACAGTATTGGCAATGGCATTGAAAAATCAGGACTACTCAATACCCAACGCTGCCAAATTAAGGACGTCACCTTTAAGGCCCGTTGATGTTAACTTCTTTAAAAATATTGCTCCCGGAACCGGAACTGCAAAAGCAGCATTGCACACTGGGACAATAGCAGATTCAAATGTTGTTAACCTTTCTTATGTTCAAGTTGTGGAAACATTTAGCTTACCAGCTAAACTATCTGATAACAGCATCTACGAACAACAAGATATTTTTAACAACCAATATGAGCAGGCTATTCGTAATATCCGCACAAGGTTGGATATTGCTGCTTTAGCCTATCTGTATGCTCACCGTTGCCAACTTTCAGCCGCCGTTATGAACGGACGTACTGCCAGCTTTGGCCCTGGTTCATGGGATGGTGTAAACTTTGCCTTACCTATCGACAACAGTAAGCAAAAAGTATTCATGCAACAGGCTAAGCTGTTCATGGCTGCTAATAACTATACTGGCCCGTATGATATGGTTGCAGACTTGCAAACATCAGGAAACTTTGAGTTTGAAAAGAACCAAGGTTCAAGCAATGCAAACAACTTCTCATTCCAATTTGGAGACGCTGACATTTATACAACTCAACAGTTGATTGATGCAGCATTCGGAGCAGGTGCAACCTTAATGATGCCACGCGGTACATTCGCTGGTCTGAACTGGAATGAAGCTTTAAACCGCAGGGGTTATGGCTCAATGGTTCCATCAACATTAGGTATGGTTGGTACACAACTTGATCCTATGGGTTCAGGTTTGGAACTTGACGTGTCTTGGTATACTGGCAGAGCTGATACATCAGCAAATGCAACAGGAGGTTCTACACAGGACTTTGTTGACCAATGGGAATTTACAGGAACAGTGGGTTTTGCAACTCCACCACTATCATTAGCAGGTGATAGCGCAGTAATTGAAATAGCACAGGGATCATAAGCATGAAAAAGTTAATATTATTATTCGTGGGCTTGTTAATTGGATTAGCAAGCTTCGCACAAAAAGGATCGGCTGTAAAGCTGCCATTGATCGCTGGAGACACCATCGTAAACACCGGGACTACATCACGTGTAATTAAGTTTACAGGTGGATATAACGGCGCCGTATTGCAGATAAACGTTGCATTAGCATCAGGAACTGGAGCCGGGACATTAACGCTTATGGGTTCGCTTGACGGGGTTAACTATAAAACCATTGGTTCAGCCTATACCATTACCAATACAGCATCGCAATCAGCCCAGTTTACGGTCACAGCGCCCTTGCCTACTTTTATCAAAGTCGCGGGGGCCGGATCAGGAACTGAAGTTGCTATTCTAACTTATTGGTATAACGATCCTCTATTTCAGACACCATAATGAACTACACTAACGGATTTGATACCGACCTTGTATTGCCGGCCTTATCACAAAGGCTGGGATGGAGACAACCGACTATTGCAGGTAGCCCTGTTTTAACTGGAGGCAATATAGTGTCGGTATCAGGCCGTTATTTCGGTCCTGGTTTTCATGCCTTATGCACGATCAATAACATCAAAGCAAATCAGGAAGATCCTGCTATCAATGATACCAATATGAATGCACTGCTTGCACAAATGCAAACGGATATGATCATGCGGAGCCTGACTGAGGTATTCAGGGAGCCGGAATTATTGGAGCAATGCTTAATGTACACCCGCTTTGGCATGAATGATCAGCCATTACCTAATCAGGGACAATGGGCCGGATGGTGCATAAATGTTGCAAATGATCACAGTATCAGTTCCCAAATCAAAATGGGGACTTTCTATTTTGATAGCAATGTAACATTTAACATGTACCTATATCAGGATGGTATCAGAACTCCGCTTAAAACTATTCCGATAAATGTCGTTGCATGGCAACATACAGCGGTTGATTTCAGTGACCTGGTATTAAACTTTAAAACTGGCCAGCGTTATTATTTCCTGTATAATCAGGCTGAATTAGGCAGTGCCAAAGCTATCCGTGAACAGGTTCAAACTATTGCTACAACCCGATGCTTTGAAGCTTATAGCATCCAAATGCCGCCCACAACAGATGGCAGCGTATTCAACATCAATGCAAAGCAATATCCTGCCTTACCAATGGGCGTAAATCTTGAGATCATCAGTTTTAAAGATCACACCCAAAAGATTATCAGGATGGCGAATTTGTTTGATGAGGTACAAGGTTTGCAGATGGCAGCTTTTGCTATGGAACTGGTAAATAACAATACCAGAAGCAATGCAACCGAACGTTTGACAGAGCAAAAGAGCCAACAGGCTTTTATGGAACTTAATCAGGCATTCGCAACCAAAGAAGTACCGGTAACACCAGGTTTAAAGAGCAGGATAATGGCTGAGTTCAAGAAGCTCAGGAATACATTCTATCCACCTCAATGTCCTATGTCAACCAGTATGGAAAGTGACTGCAACGGGCTTGATAGCTACGAGCAAAATTGGATTAAGCAAAACGCATCTGTTGCAAACAACCCGGGGGTATCAATACAATGAACTACCTGAAGTTAAATCAAGATGGCACAGCAGCTACAACAGGAATTGATATTCCTGTTCAGAAGTTGCAAACTGTTCTTTATAATCAGATAAAAGGCTTATGGCCTGTTACTGATGCCAATTTCAATATGTATGGCAGAGCATACCGCAACCAATTGGACACTGGTTATGTGCCTGAAGTATATATTGGTAATGGAGAATATAAAGACAGCTATTTTGATGATACACTTAAAGGAAGTGCATTTTTCGGATTAGGCGAGGTTGGCAAAGCCACTAAAGAGGGTGATGTAACCGCTAATGTGTTCTTGATCTTCATGGTAAATCTTGACCTGATTAAGCCGGGTACAAACCGGAATGATGAGGAAGTAAGGATTGATATAGAACGGCTTTGTTTGGAAAGGAATTACGGCTTTTTCCTGTCAGGGATAATAACAGGTATTGATCAGGTTTTTAAAGAGTACAACATAAAAAGTATCAAATTCAGGGACATGCAACCATGGCATTGTTTCAGGTTAAATTTTAATATCACTTATAACATTTACGACATTAATTAATTAAAGATATGAACGCATTAAACTTTTTTCCTTTTGTGCTATTCGGTGAGAACACCGGTGTGGGCATAAATCAGTTTGATCCTAAAAATGTAGTAGGGGCATTTATTGTGCCAGCCGGTACATCTTTCAGTCAATCGAATACAGCAACGCCTGCCGCTTTCTTAACGGCGTTGGTGACAGCTACAAGCGCAGTAGTAAGCCAAAGGTTATTTCCTATCGGGAACTTTGGCGAAATAAAAGACGGATCAGAAGCCGCCGTTAGTGAAAAATTAGGCTATGGTATTGAACTTATAGTACGTGACGGCACTTACAAATGGGCTTTCCGTATATTAAAGGGCGGCTTTTGGCTATCACGCGCTTTACGAGCATTTAATGGTATCAACGTTGATGTATTCTTCGTGGACGCAAATAACGTTGTTATTGGTCAAAAGAATGTTTCTTCAACGGGCGTTGTAACCTTTACAGGTATACCACAATACCAAGCTTACCAGGAGCCGTTTAAAATCAATGATGGTTCTAAAAATACGATCTACATGCAGAACTTCTCTTTCCCCGGCAATGTATTTGACAACTTAGGTGCTGTTCAAATGAACCCGGGCGATCTGAATAATGTAAAGGGATTGCAAAACATTGCTTTTACATCTGCAACAAGGGCGGTAAACGTTTCCACTGTAAAAGGCACGATAGGCGCTTTAGGTGCTGATTTAGGTCAGACACTTGGTACAGCGTTGAATGTTGCTACCCTATGGAGGCTACAGGACGCTATCACAGGCAATTTCTACGACCCGGCAACTGGTATTACCTCTGTAGCTTTTAATGCTTCTACAAGCGCCTATGCGGTTACAGGTAATACAGCAGATGGAGCTTATAATTCAGCCAATCCGGTAATTGTATCGCTTGCCCCTGCTTCAGTATTAGATGCTGCAAGTTTGCATTATGAAAGTAACACTATTCAAACCGCAAGCTAATTACTATGAAAAACGTAGGATTTAATCAGGAGTGGATGAAAACGGTAAGCCGGGAAGAATTCATTGATCATGAAAAGCATAATGGAACGCCGGAAGAGTTAGGCGCTTATTACGATAGCGTTATAGCTCCAAAAGAAAAGGCCAAAGCCAAAGAGCCTGCAAAGGGTTAGTTAATTAGGTTTATTGGTTGGAAGCCCCTTAGAAATGAGGGGCTTTTTTATTGATTGGCAAGTTTATAAAATAAATCAAACTCTTCTTTAGATATTTCCTTATAATTCAATAAGCAGTTTTCGTATCTGGAGTCTTCTCTATCCATATGGTCAATCTGCTCAAATGGGTGCACATCCTCCAAAATATCCTCATAAAAGAATTGTTCATGGTTTTCTGAATTAAACCAATACCTAACATAGGAATACCAATAGTATTTTTTCATAATTCATTTATTTATTAGGCGGTATAAAAAGTTAAGGGCCACGTTCGGCGAATGTTACTCCGCCTTTAGGATATTCTTTAAGCATTATTGGTGTTTGAATGACTAGCGGCAATTCTACATCATTAATCAAAATAGCTCTTTTGGCATTTAATTGTCGTTCTTCATCAGATAATTCAGGGTTAATAGCTTTTGAAACGGCAATCGCCTGTTCTATAATTAACCCTGCTATTTTAGTTGCTTTTTCAAACTTCTGTTCTTCTACTGTTTTCATGGTGAGCCAAATATAGGTTATGATTTTACATCTTTTATTAAGGGAGGCAATAATGAAGTTGCCTTTTCCCATTGTAATTTAACAGCTTCATAATCCGGCTGTTTTGATGCGTGTGCATGTAGGCGATAAAATAATATTTCAAATTCATCTGCACTATCCAATAGCTGCATGTGTTGTAAGTATGGTAATCCGGTCATATATTTTTAATTAAGGTTTATATCCACATTTATGGCAAATAGCATAACTACTCCCCCTGAAAGGCTCTCCTGATACTAAAATCCTACCGCTGTTATCACAGGGTGCCATTTCATGCTCACAAGGGACCTCAATAGCAAACTTAAAAATCCAGGTTTCGTTTTCATTATCAAATTCTTCCTTTATAATGAGATGGGGGTAACATTGAATAAAGCCAGCAAAGTATTCCCCCAGCCGTCTTTCAAATTCTTCATTTTTGAAAGCTTCGTCGGTATCCTTTTTAAACCGGGCTGAAAATTGGTGATCTATCATTAGTTAGCTGAAAAAAATAAGTGAAAACCTTGCATCGGTTTTGATATTTGGCTATACCATTCTTTGAATAAAATAGGGCAAAAAATTATAGGCAGGTTAGGAATTGGCTTTTCAAACCTTAAAGTCATAGAATATGAACGTGATTTTAAATGAACCGTTTGCATACTTTATTTGATATATACAAAAGTAACGATTTTATATTAAATTTGTTTATGTCAACAATAGATGAATTATACGAAGATTTTGCAGCATTAAACTTGCGTGCAGAACTGCCAAATATGGTACTGCAAACATCGTATGAAATTACCGCACTTATTGTAGGTCAAAAAGAACTGGGCCAACTATCAACCGGCGAAAAGGTAACGCCATCCTACGGCTCAAATTATTACTCCACTAAGAAAGAGCAGTTAAACCCATTAGCTGGTTATGGCACCCCAGACGGACGCTTAACAGGTGCTTTTGATGCCGGATTAGGTGTTACCATAAAAGGAGATGAATACAATGTGGAAAGTAATGTTGACTATGCACAGAACGAAAGTTTAACTCAATACGGCCCTGATTTCATAAGGCTTAGTGATGAGAATATGACCGCCTATTGTGAGGATACATTAGCCCCGGTTATCCATGATTACATCACCGAAAAAACAGGGTTAATATTTGGATAATAAAAGCTACTTTTACAGCCACTCATATTTTCTATTTTATTTGATATTTTTAACCATCCAAGCTGCGAGAGCGAGGATGGTTTTTTTATTTAAAAAATAATTACATTTGTATCAACGGATGTTCGCAAATACATCTTTCTTATCGGGCCGTGGTAATCTTCAAATGAAGCATCCCAACTAAGGCTAATTTGCAAGCTAAAATTCAAACATTATGCTTGCAATATTCAAACAAAAAAAGGCTTTAATATCTGAATGTTTTACCTCCTGTTATGAGGTATCCATGGCAACCTTTATCAATGCTATGGTTGACCATAACTTCAATGGGTTAACCAAATCCGGCAATCCAAATCAGGCCCAATTAGCGGATGCCTGGGATAAAGTATTTACCGAATACCTTGCCATATCAGGAGATACCCAAATCAGTACCATTTTAGCCCTTGTCAAAGACATTGCGATCCTTACTAATAAACTATTCCTAATTGAAACCATCGTGCAGCAGATGGAAAATAAGCACGATTTTAAATTGGCCGATCACCTGCGTTCATTAGGGTTCAGATTCCAATATGAAGATGGGCCTGAATTAAGGCGCGAGCTGGAATTAACCATTATTCAAAGCAAAGCTATCCTATTGGAATTGGAGCAGAATAAAGCAGAACTGGAAGAACTTCGCAAAGGTGATGGTGAAGCCGCAACAAGACAGGATTATCAATTACAGCTATCAGCTCTTGAGGAATTCAAATCATGTTCTATAGATGAAGATAAATACACCGTTGCCAGGTATTGCGCTGACATTAAAAGAATGAAAGAACGCTATAAACCACAATCAGCATGATAGTAAACGCAGCATTTGAATACGGCGAAACTGTTTATTTAAAAACAGATCCTGAACAAAGGGCACGAATTATAACCGGCCATATTATCCGGAAAGAGAGCATCATTTACTATGTGTCGTGTGGAGTTGATGAAACTACTCATTATGAGATTGAGCTAACTAAAGACGAGGACACTTTAACCAAATTGAAATGAGTGCAGGTAAATTAACAGACTTCGTAGACGAAAAAGGCTTTGAACAGTTAGAACAGGTATTTCAAAAGCTTGGAATAGTTAGACAGGAGATGATCGATGGCATTGCTGTAGCACGGCAGTATAATGATGCCATAGGCAATACTAAGTCCTTATCTGAATTTGCTGTAGTGAGTAATTCTGCAAGTGTTGCCATGCAGAATATAGCCACTAAAACGCAGGAGGTTACCGCACTTCAGCAGCAAGCCAATATAGCCACTCAAACGTTGGTTGAATCCACTAAGGCGAAGGTTATTGCTGATGTGGATGCCTCTAAAATTCTTACCCTGTTAAACGGTTCCACAACGGATAATATCAAACTGTTGGTAGAACAAAAAGCACAACTGGCCCAGGTTAATGCCGAATTAAAGGAACATTCAAAAGTTACATCACTTTCGAGACAATCTGTCGAGGCGCATAATTCAAAAACAGTTCAACTAACAAAAACTCAAATTGAGTTAAAAGAAAGTACTGCCCAACTCACCCTTTTGATTAAGCAACAAACTAAAGAGCAGTTAGCCGCGTCAACGTCAAATGAAGCATTAACGGCTCAACTTAATCAGGCCCGTAAGGCATTAAATGGAATGTCTGAATCGGAGAAAGTAAATAGCGAAGAGGGTATTCGATTAACGCAAGTAGTTACTATGTTAACTGCTGCCACAAAAACCAATAACGAGGCACAAGGTAAATTCAATGATAACGTTGGTAATTATGCTTCAGCGCAATCTAAAGCTTCAAAAGAAGCCGAAAAAGGAGCATCTGCATTTAGTAATGTAGGTAAATCTATTAGTGGATTTATTTCGCCTTTACGTCAATTAGCTTATATCCTACCAGGCATTGGACTTGCTGGATTATTTAATTTAGCTTTTGAAGCACTGGCAAAACTTATTTCAGAACTTGATTTATTTAGCAAGGTAGCAAGCGAATCAGAAATGAGACAAAAGGCATTGACCGAAGCTTTCGCCTCTCCTGTATATACTACAGCTATTGAAAATATCCAAAAATTGGGCGTTAATATTGATTTAGCCAAAAAAGGCTTGGAAGATAGTGACACAGTAATTAATGAGTATAACCAAACTATAGGAAAAACGGCTGGATTTGTAGATACATTAACCGAGGCACAGAAAGGTTTTATAGACAATGCTCCTGTTTATATTGACATGATTCTTAAAGAAGCAGCAGCTCAGTTAATTTTAGCAGACAATGCAAAATTCGCCGCAGATACTGAAGTTAAAAATCAAAAATTGCGTAACGACATGGAGGATGCAAAAAATAATACCTCCTATATTTTCGGCAAAAAGTTTATAAATGCAAATCCTACATCTTTAGATAAAAAAGAAACCGCTGCCAGGTTAGCTAACGACCAAAAGCAAATTAATGATAATGATAAGCGGTTTCAAGACCATTTTAAAAATAGCTCAGATGCTATTGAAAGCCTGTTTAAAAAACGAAACGAAGATCAAAAAAAATTAGGTATCGCACAGGGGACAAGCGGCACCGGGCAAGATGATGCAATTGCAGCCCTTCGTACCAAATTGGCTAATGCACCATTAGAGCGACAAAAACTATTAGCTTCTAAATTAATTAGCGATGAAAAACAAAGCTATGATACTCGTTTAAAGGCCATACAAGACTTTTATGTAGCAAGCAAGGGAATAGCAGACAATAATGAAAAACTTGCTACCAATGGCATTAAATTAAGCGCTGATCAAAAATTACAGATTGAAAACTCTTATCAAAATGAGATTTTGCAATTGGAACAAACACGTGATTCTCAATCACAATCCTTAAAAGACAAAGCTTATAAGCAGGATCAACAGATTTTAAAAAATAGTTTTCAAAAGCAAAAGGATTTATCAAAAAGTATTTTAGATGATCCTGAGCAATCTTATGATGCTAAAATAAAGGCCCTTGAAGTTTATTTACAACGCTCATCATCCATAATTAAATCTGATTTTAACGAACAAACTCGAGAAGCCGGTCAAAACGATAAAAGCAAACATATTGCATTGCAAAATGAACAAAAAGCAACAATTGAATTATCCAATGAAGCCGAACAATTACGGCTAAAAATCCAAAAAGAAACGAGCGAAAAATTAAAGAAGAATCTTGAAGATATATTAAAAACAGACCAAGAAACCGCAACTAAGGCAACCGATATATTACAACAGCAGCTTGATGACCAACTTACTTCATTAGATCAGCAAAAAAACAAAGAGGATACCCTATTAATCGAAAAATATACCCACCATAAAATAACTGAAAAACAGTTTAGGGATGATTTATTAAAAATAGAAGATCAGTATAACGTTGATCGCCTTACCAAGATAGCTGACTTCGAAAAGGCAAAATTAATTATTTTACAAGCTAAGGAGAACAATGATGTAAACGCTGCACTTGCAAGCGGTGGCGGAGATGCTGGAGTATCCGCAGTTAAACAAAAAAGCGGTGTTGCTAAACAAGCTAATATAGTTTCAAAGGCTGATATAGCTGTTTCTGATGCTAAGAATAAACAAAGCATTGACGGGGGTAAATCTGATGTTAATGATCAAAAGGATAAAACTAAAGAAGTAATCGCATTTGCGCAGGAGGCTATTCAGGCACTTGATGTTGTAAATTCTTTAATAGATCAAAACGCACAGGCTAAAATAGATGCCTTGCAACATCAATCAGAACTAATTGCTCAAAACGCTCAGGCTGAAAAGAATGCTGTTAACGGTTCCATCCTTAGCAGTAAGGAAAAGGCCCGTGAAAATAATATTATAGATGCTCAGGCCGCTTCCGCTCAGGCAAAAATAGCAGATCAGCAAAAAAAGATAAAACAGGATGAGGCTAAGTTTAGCAAAGCTGTAAATCTTGCTAAAATCATCGAAGGAACAGCCGTTGCAATTGTTAGCGCATTGTCAATTCCAATTTATGGCGAAGCTCTTGCAATAGTTATCGGTGCTATTGGAGCCGCCCAGCTTGCAGTAGTTGCCGCCCAGCCTATCCCTCAATATTTCACTGGTACACCGCATTCAAAAGAAGGATTAGCCCATGTTGGAGAAAGAGGTACTGAATTAATGATTGATCCAAGCGGGCACATGTCATTAACGCCGGATACCGATACAGTAACCTACCTCAAAAAAGGCACTAAGATTATTAACAACAGCGAACTAATGCGAATGGTAGGCAAGCCGGAACCAATCATGTATGGTAATGGGCAAATAGCTGATAACCGTAAAATGGAAAAGCTTTTAGAAGAAAATAACGACTTATTAAGAAAGCAGAAACAGCCGGTTGTCAATGTTAAGGTCGGTGACAGGTGGGGCCAATATTCACAAACACGTAACTACTAATGGGACAGCCTAACAAATTTCAGTTCATATTAAACATCAGGGGTGTAGATACTGAAGTGCTGGATAACGCACCCGAAGGATGGTTGAACACCGCTATTAAATTCACACGGTCAAAAGTATATGGCGGTTTATTCAGGGGGGAAACATTGCCGACCAAATATGTTACAAAAGCTGCTATGCTGCTCCGTAACGAATATTATAAAAACGGGGTTGTTGCCTTTGTCAAGAACATTATAAAGTTGCAAAACCCTTTCACATGGGCATATAATCCAATCTACCAGGGCAGGCTTGATTTCAGCACAGCGGTAGATGATTTAACCTCTTTTACTGTTAATTCAATATCTGATGATTTCAGCACCCAACTAACGGCTAATGATGCAATTGATTACGCTATTCCAATGGATGTTCCCGAGGCTATCAATTTGGAGCTTACGCCGCTGGCATTAAAAGAACAGGCTGATATAATATTTAATACCTCACCTGATTTCAGGGCAAATGCTTTTTTTCAGTTATCGGTTGTAAACAATCAGCAGAATAGTGTTAATAGTTCGGTGCAGGGAACGGGATTCTTAGCCCAGGTGCCGCCGGTATTTGATGATACACAAACCAACTTTTTTTATATAGCAAGGAGAACAACAAATGTTCATTTAACCGGAAGTATATCTTCATCAGTAAGTAGCGGACATTATCAGTTTAATATTTACAAAACTGGAGGCGCACTTGTTAGAACACTGGCTGATGTTACCTACGGTATTACCACACAAACC
>JAQBNZ010000122.1 GCA_028288285.1 Mucilaginibacter sp. | reverse complement strand
CAAGGGTTCATCAGCAAAATATTGTTCCTGCGGTACAACAAGCATTATTGAACGCAAAAGTAAACAAAAATGATATTGATGCAGTAGCTTTTACACGCGGACCGGGACTTTTAGGATCTTTATTAGTAGGAGTGTCATTTGCCAAGGCATTTGCACTTGCAAAAAGCCTTCCGCTAATTGATATTAACCACATGCAAGCCCATATTCTGGCGCATTTTATTGGTGAAAACAAACCCTCATTTCCATTTTTATGCCTTACTGTATCTGGCGGGCATACCCAAATAGTTTTGGTGAAAGATTATTTTGATATGGAGGTGATTGGCCAAACATTGGATGATGCTGCCGGAGAAGCGATGGATAAAACCAGTAAGATATTAGGTTTACCTTATCCTGGCGGTCCATTGATAGACAAATATGCACGCAATGGCAACCCCGATGCTTATAATTTTCCTGAGCCACAAATACCAGGGTTTGATTTTAGCTTTAGCGGCGTAAAAACTGCTATATTATATTTTATAAGAGATAATGTTAAGGTTAACCCCAACTTTATACAAGATAATATGGCAGATATATGTGCATCAGTAGAGAAACGAATTAGTACTATACTGCTAAACAAACTTAAGCGTGCTGCCGATGAATATAATATAAAAGATATTGCATTGGCGGGTGGGGTATCTGCAAACACCGGTTTACGGGAAGGGTTAACCAAGCTTGGTGCAGAAAAAGCATGGAACGTTTTTATACCAAAATTTGAATACTGTACCGATAATGCCGCCATGATAGCTATTGCCGGTTATTATAAATTTTTAAATGGCGAATTTGCCGGGCAAGAAATTGCACCATTAGCAAGGATGCCCATGTAGCTAACAGGTTATGGGCCATAGTCCATAACTGTTTAGTAATAAATTTTTGAACAAAAGGCTATTGGCTATGGACCATTAGCTTATGGACTTGTAATTATGAATATTCCTTCACTTATTTTTTGGGCGGTTTTTGTACTTCCGCTGGTTGCGTTTTTAGTTTGGGTAATGCGCCAGGACAAGCGCAAAGGTGTTACAGGGCTTATTGTGCTGGCCATAATGGTTGTAGGCTGTATTGCTTACATGTACTGGAAAACCGGTGGTAAATAAAAAAGCCCTCCTATTTTGTAAGGAAGGCTTAATATTTATTATGAATAGGCTTAAACTTCTGCCAATTGTTCTCCGGTAACTGTTGCCTTAATTTTAACTTCCAGTTCTTCGGCTAATTCCGGATTATCTAATATAAGTTGTTTAACAGCATCACGGCCCTGGCCTAAACGGGTTTCGCCATAACTAAACCATGAGCCTGCTTTTTTAATGATATTGTATTCAACACCCAGGTCAATAATTTCGCCTGCCTTTGATATACCCTCACCAAACATAATATCAAACTCGGCTATACGGAAAGGTGGCGCCACTTTATTTTTAACAATCTTTACCTTAACGCGGTTACCTGATACTTCGTCGGTATCTTTAATTTGCGATATGCGGCGTACATCTAAACGTACCGAAGCATAAAATTTAAGCGCATTACCACCTGTAGTAGTTTCGGGGTTACCAAACATAACACCAATTTTGTCGCGCAGCTGGTTAATAAATATACAGCAGCACCCGGTTTTGCTAATTGTACCAGTAAGTTTACGTAATGCCTGAGACATTAAACGGGCATGTAACCCCATTTTAGAGTCGCCCATTTCTCCCTCTATCTCTGCTTTTGGCACCAGGGCGGCAACGGAGTCAATAACTAATATATCAATTGCACCTGAACGGATAAGGTTATCAGCTATTTCTAAAGCCTGCTCACCGTTATCAGGTTGTGATATTAAAAGATTTTCAACATCAACACCTAACTTTTTAGCATAAAATCTATCGAAAGCGTGCTCCGCATCAATAAAAGCGGCAATACCACCTTTTTTCTGCGATTCGGCTATAGCATGTATGGCAAGAGTAGTTTTACCAGATGATTCTGGTCCGTATATTTCAATTACTCTTCCTTTAGGTAAACCGCCTACTCCCAAAGCAATATCCAAACCTAATGACCCGGTTGATATTACTTCTGTAGGTTCAATAACGGAGTCGCCCAATTTCATAATTGTGCCTTTTCCATATGATTTTTCCAGCTTATCAAGTGTAAGCTGTAGTGCCTTCATTTTATCTGTATTGCTCATCTCAGTTTTTTGTGAAACAAATATAAATATTATTTATTTAAATACTAATATTTTTAGTAAAAAGTTTGGGTGTTTATAATTGTTGAATTTAGCTAACCTAAAACTATCAATCAAATATCTTTATCAACACTACGTTTGGCCAGTTGCTTGCTAATGGTATCTAATGCCTTCTTCTTTTTAGCATCTTTTGCCTTCCTAATCTTTATTGCTTCGGCTTTTTGCAGCGCAGTTTCGGTATTAATTTGTTGATAATATTTGCAAAACCAGCTAAGCGGACAAATTTCACATTTCGGACTCCGTGCTACGCAAATATAACGGCCATGTAAGATAAGCCAGTGGTGGGCCACGCCTAATGTTTCTTTTGGCAGGTGCTCCGTTAGTTGCAGTTCTACAGCCAATGGGGTATGGGCACGGGTTGTTAGTCCAATACGGTTGGCTACCCTGAAAACATGCGTATCAACCGCTATAGTTGGCGCATCAAATATTACAGATGCAATAACATTAGCAGTTTTGCGGCCAACGCCTGGCAGCTTCTGCAAATCGTCTAAACCGGAAGGTATTTGTCCGTTAAAAACTTCAACCAGCATTTTGCCCATGCCGGCCAGGTGTTTGGCCTTATTGTTTGGATAACTTACACTACGGATGTATGTAAAAATTTCTTCAGAATTTGATGCGGCTAAAGATTCAGCATCAGGAAAACGCTCAAATAAGGCTGGAGTTATCTGATTGATACGTTTATCGGTACATTGTGCCGATAGTATAACTGCTACCAGTAATTGATAGGGGTTGTTGTAATGTAGCTCGGTAACGGGTGCCGGCTGGTTTTTTATAAAGTAATCAAGAAAATGACGGTAGCGTTCGGCCTTAAGCATTAGTTAAATTGTTCATTAGTACTTGTGTGGGCAAATACTGGTTAAATGCCAAAATTATTAAACTATTTATCAATGAACAAATGAACAGTTGTACATGAACCGGATTAAAATAGAAAGGTTCATAAATCAAACTGAAGACTATTGCCAAACTGTGTGATCTATGAACCAGTGCTGATAATGTAGTACTTAACGCAAGCTCTTTGAATAATCAAGGATGTGGTGGATGGTCTGCAGTTTTGGCTTTTTCTTTAAAAGATCCAAATCAGCACGGATAGAATGATAAAATATCACTGCGTCCGCCTCCAGATTTTCTTGTACCCCTGACTCTTTCATCTGAGCTTTGTTAGTGACCGCATTAAAATTTGATGTAAAGGTTTCACCCATAAGCTAATATTTATTAATTCATAGTAAATAACGGAAGATTTATGGTAATATTTTGTGTAAATGAAAAATTAGTGAAATTATTTCAGCGTACGCTAACAGGTTGATTATGTTACCCGGTACAATAATTAATTATATTATTTGTACATAAATAATAATGTTCATGCACAGCAATAAATTTCTTCGCCTTAAAGTGATTTTTAGCTAAAGATAATTCGCCTAAAAACAACCAAAGCCATTGAATATTTCAATGACTCTGGTTAATACTAATATGGCTGTTGCCTTAATTTTTTAAACTCAGTTCTTTGCCTTGCATCATTTTGCGCAGGTTATTGAGCGCATAACGCATACGGCCCAAAGCAGTGTTAATGCTTACGTCGGTAACGTCGGCAATTTCTTTAAAGCTCATGTCACCAAAGTGGCGCATAATTAAAACCTCCTTTTGTTCGGATGGTAATAATTGTATCAAAGCCTTAAGGTCTTTATGTGTTTGCTCACGCACCAGGCGGTCTTCGGCACTTTCATCATAATGGCCCAGTACTTCAAAAATATCAAAGTCGTCACCATTGGTTACCATAGGCGCACGCTTTTCACGTCGGAAATGGTCTATCACCAAATTATGGCCAATACGGGTTACCCAAGGTAAAAATTTGCCTTCTTCGTTATACTTTCCTGCTTTAAGCGTATTAATAACCTTAATAAACGTGTCTTGGAAAATATCCTCAGCCAAAGCTTCGTCCTTAACAAGCAGGTAAATAGAAGTGTAAATTTTTGATTGGTATCGTCGAATTAATTCAACAAGTCCGGACTCATCGCCGGCGATATACAGATGGATTAGATCCTGATCACTTTTCAATTGAAAATCCATAGAAAGCTACTAATAAACTAAATTAAAAATTTTGTCGTTATTAAATGTAGAGTTCTATCTATATCGTT
>JAQBNZ010000198.1 GCA_028288285.1 Mucilaginibacter sp. | reverse complement strand
GCATACGGAAGAATTCAATAACAAACACACTAAACCCACTATATATAAACAACATGAAAAAATTATTATACATACCGGTAATATTACTTTTGGCAGCATGCTCAAGTAAACCGATAGATAAAAAAACAGAGCTTGCCGATCTGCAAAAGCAGCAGCAAGACATAAATGCCAAGATCATAAAACTGCAGGCAGAAGTTGGTACTACAGAAGTTGCAAAAACTACTGATGTTAGCACAATTGAAGTTAAAGCCGGTTCGTTTATTAACTATATACAAATACAAGGTAAAATTGATGCGCAGGATAACGTTATTGCTTACCCGCAATCACCGGGTACTATTACAGCAATATATGTAAAGCCGGGCCAGCATGTATCACAAGGCCAGGTTTTAGTACAGTTGGATAATAGTGTAATGCAACAAAACATAGCGCAGACCGAAGCACAGGTTAGTTTAAACCAAACTTTATATCAGCGCCAGAAAAATCTTTGGGATCAGAAAATTGGTACCGAAGTGCAGTTCTTACAAGCTCAAACTAACTTACAGTCAAGCAAAAAAGCATTAGCTGCTTTACGCTCGCAGGCAAACTTGTATCGTATTACATCCCCTATAAATGGTACTATTGATCAAATGGATCTTAAGCTGGGCCAGGTTGCACAGCCGGGTACTACAGGTATACGTATTGTTAATGCTGATGTTTTAAAAGTTAAGGCTGATGTTCCTGAAACATATGCGGGCACTGTAGGAACAGGTAATGTGGTTAAAATTTTAGTACCTGATGCTAAAGATTCTATAATCACTAAAGTAACTTTTGCAGCTAAAGCTATTGATCCTACTTCACGTAGTTTCGCGGTAGAAGTTAAGTTACCTGTACGCAAAACGCTTCGCCCTAACATGACGGCTATTATTAAAATAGCTAACTATTCAAAAACAAACGCTATAGTGGTTCCTGTAAGAGCAGTTCAGAAATCAGAAGAAGGCGACTACGTATTTGTGAACGAAAATGGCACAGCTAAGCGTAAAGCCATTAAAATTGGCACTACTTATGGGGGCCAATCTGAGGTGTTATCTGGCTTAAAGGCTGGCGAACAATTAATTACCGAGGGCGCTGCAGATATTGAAGATGGCGATAAGGTAAAGGTTTTACAGTCTGCAAATTAATTTTAACAATCTGATCTATTACATATGAAAGATCTAAAGAAAGAATTTGGCCCCTCAAGCTGGGCCATAGATAACAAAACCGCCATTTACGTGCTCATATTTTTGATCACTGCATTAGGTTTGGTAAGCTATAATAACCTGCCGAAAGAAAACTTTCCGGATATAGAGATACCGAAAATATTTATCACAACAACATTTTTGGGACAATCGCCCCAAAACGTAGAGAACTTGGTTACCAGGCAATTAGAGAAGAAGCTAAAATCTCTTAAGGGCCTTAAAAAAGTAACATCCAATTCGGTGCAGAACGTATCTATTATTACGGCAGAATTTCAGGCCAACGTAAAGATAAAAGATGCAAAGATAGATGTGCAGGATGCGGTTGATAAAGCCAAGCAGGATTTGCCGCAAAACGACAATAATTTTAAAGAGCCTGTTGTATCAGATGTTAATATTGCTGATTTGCCAATTCTGTACATCAACATTTCTGGCGATTATGACCTGAAGCGTTTAAAAGAGTATGCCGATGTTTTAAAGGATGATATTGAAAGTTTTAAGGAGATCTCAAAAGTAGATGAGGTGGGTGCCTTAACGCCGGAGATACAGATCAATGTCGACATGAATAAAATGGCAGCAGCACAGATAAGCTTTAACGACATTATACAGGCTGTTGGTAACGAAAACATTTTATCATCTGCCGGTACAATTAAAACCGATGGTGTTCGACGGAGTATTGATATTAAGCAAGATTTTAAAAGTGCCGATGAGGTAGCTGCAATGGCTATCAGGAACCCTAAGGGCCAGGCCGTTTATTTACGTGACATTGCCGAAGTTAAAGATGCATTTTTAGAGCAGGAGAGCTACGCCCGTTTAAAAACGCCCGAAAATTCGAAATTTAAAAATGTAATTACACTTAACGTAAGTAAAAGAGCGGGCGAAAACCTTATTCAGGCGTCAGATAAAATAAATGAACTGATTAAGGCAAAACAGAAAAGCGTTTTCCCTAAAGGATTAAATATTACCGTAACCGGAGATCAGTCTGATAAAACGCGTACAACCCTTAATGATTTGATCAATACCATCATTATTGGTTTCATACTGGTAACTGTTATCCTCATGTTTTTTATGGGTACTACCAACGCCATATTTGTGGCGCTATCAGTACCGTTATCCTGCTTTATCGCATTTATGGTAATGCCATGGATAGGGTTTACATTAAATATGATTGTGCTGTTCTCGTTCCTGCTTGCCTTGGGTATTGTGGTAGATGATGCCATTGTGGTGATTGAGAACACGCACCGTATTTTTGACAACGGCAGGGTGCCAATTAAAGAAGCCGCTAAAATTGCTGCAGGCGAGGTGTTTTTACCGGTATTTTCAGGTACCATGACAACACTGGCACCGTTTGTACCATTAGCTTTCTGGAATAGTATAATAGGCGAGTTTATGTTCTTTTTACCAATAACGCTTATTATTACCTTATTGGCATCGTTAGTTGTGGCCTATATTATGAACCCGGTATTCGCGGTTGATTTTATGAAACCACACCATAAAGGTGAGCATGATAATCCAAAATTTGATAAACCAACCAAACGCGCTATGATCTATTTGGCAATAGCAGCCGCTGTTGGTTACTGGATAAATATAGGTATAGGTAATTTTGTGGCTTTAATTATGGTATTATACCTGCTTAACCACTTCTTCCTGTTAAAAGTGATAGACAGGTTCCAGAACAATGCATGGCCAAAATTCCAACAATGGTATGCCACATTGTTGGAAAAAGCTGTACAAAGACCGCTTACTATGTTAGCAGGCACGTTTGGATTATTTTTTCTGTCGATTGTGTTGTTAGTAACAATAGGTAAAACACCAGTATTTTTTCCATCTGGCGATCCTAACTTTGCCTATGTGTACATTACCTTGCCAATAGGTACAGACCAGGCTACCACCAACGAGGTAACCAAGAAAATAGAACAAAGGGTAGCTAAAGTAGTTGAGTCTGATAAAGACATTGTATCGTCTATTATATCAAACGTTACAAAAGGTGTTACAGATCCGCAGGATGAAGACCAGGGCGATTACCAGAACAAAGGTAAAGTAACTGTTGCCTTTGTTGAATTTGGCAAACGGAAAGGCAAGGATACTAAAGCTGTTTTAACTAATATCCGTAAAGCGGTACAAGGCTTGCCGGGTGTTAAAATTGCTGTGGCGCAAGAGGCCGGCGGTCCACCGGTGCAAAAAGATATCAGTATTGAAATTATTGGTGATAATTTAGATTCGCTGGTAAAAACAGGTAGCCGTTTAAAAACTTACCTTGATAAACAAAATATTGCCGGTATTGAAAACCTTGTGGCCGACGTGCAAAACGACAAGCCGGATATTGTATTTGATATTGACCGTGAAAGGGCAAACCGAGAAGGTATAAGCACTTCACAAATAAACCAGAATTTGGGTACCGCCATATTTGGTGCTAAAGCAGCCGATTTCAGGAATACGAAAGAGGATGATTACCAGATAAAAGTGAGGGCCATGGCCGAGCAGCGTGGTAATATTGATGAATTGCGTAACTTAAAAATAACCTACCGTGATTTAGCTACCGGTGGTGCTATACGCCAGGTGCCTATATCTGCCTTTACTGATATCAGGTATACCAATACTTTCAGTAACATTAAGCGTAAGCAACAACGCAGGGTACTAACATTGGGCTCAAGCGTTATAAAACCTTATAATCCCAACGATGTGAACGCCAATATTTTAAGAGCTATTAAAAACTTTAATAAGGATGAAAGTATTATCATTAGGCAAGGTGGCGGCCAGGAAGACCAGATGGAAGCTGTAAACTTTCTGGCTGGAGCAATGGCAACATCATTTGGTTTAATATTAATTATCCTGATGATACAGTTTAACTCAATAGGTAAAACGTTTATTATTATCAGCGAGATATTCTTGAGTATCATTGGCGTGTTCCTGGGTGTAAGTATTTTTGGAATGACCATGGCTATAGTAATGACGGGTATTGGTATTATAGCACTGGCGGGGGTAGTGGTACGTAACGGTATATTACTGGTAGAGTTTACCGATATGCTGATAGAGCAGGGTGTAAACCTGCATGATGCGGTTGTTGAGGCCGGCCATACTCGTATGACACCGGTACTTTTAACTGCTACTGCAGCCATATTAGGTTTAATACCTTTGGCAGTAGGCTTTAACATTGATTTTGTTGGCTTGTTTACCCATTTTCAACCACACATTCACTTTGGTGGTGATAACGTGGCCTTCTGGGGCCCATTAGCGTGGACAATGATCTTTGGTTTAGGCTTCGCCACAATTATTACTTTAATACTGGTACCATGTATGTATATCATCCGTGTTAACATGAAAAACTATTTCTTTGGCAAAAAAGAAAAAGTAAAAGAACCAGAACAATTAGAAGTAGCCGAAGCATAAGCTTTAAGCATTACAAATAAAAGAGCCGCATAGTTAAACTATGCGGCTCTTTTATTTGATGTGTCCCCTTGCAGTCGCTTGGTTCCCTGCCGAGCGACTTTATCCTTATTTATACTTCTTAATAAGGCTTTTCAAGCTTTTAGCTATACCGGTTAGCTTCCTTTCATGTTTACCACCTGCGTCAAGTGCATCGTACACTATACCGGCTGTTATTGCATAAATGCTGTGGTGTAATACATCAATGGCAATTTCTTTTGGTTCCTGCTCGTTAATTGGTTTGGCGGCATTATGCTTAGGCAACATAATTAAGGCAGTGCCCCAAACGGCTCCAAAATGTACCAGAGTGGCAGGCAATCCTTTTAAACCGGTAAGGCCAATTAATCCGCGGGCAACACCCCATGCTGTACCATATGACCAGTGTAATTCTTGCGAAAGTTTTTGTTTATCATCCTCAGTAGCGGGTTTAGCTCCGGCGGTATCTTCTGCCACCTTAATAGTAGCATCGCTTGGTTCTCTTTTGGTAATCTTCATTTCTATCATCTGTGATAGCGTCATAACGGCTGTAGCGGCTATACCCGCTAACAGGCCTTTACCAATAGCGCTTCCCAACACGCTAAGTGTATTGTCCTCGTGTAGTTTCATAGACTTTAGTTTAGTTAAATAATTATAACAACACTAATTACTTATTGATTTTATGTTTTTAATCTGAGATACGTATAAGTAATTGGCAACATTGCTAAACACTTAATTACCATTTGAATTTCATCTTTTTGGGTCAGTTTTACATTTAAACTGGAAAATTGATAGATTTGTTAAAAAAGTCAGGATATTTAACTTTTTAAATTTTCATTAAATAAATGAGTGCAGGTATTGATCAGCAGGATATAAAGCGCGAAAGAATTTTAGAGGCATCGCACCAACGTTTTTTGCATTATGGTTATTCAAAAACAACCATGAATGAAATAGCGGGTGACCTATCTATGTCAAAGGCATTGCTATATTATTATTTCCCTGATAAAAGTGAGCTTTATATAGCTGTAATGCGCAAACTGGCTAATGATTACCTGAAGCTATTTGAAGATAAATTTAATAATATTACCGACCTGCATGATGCATTTCTGTTTCAGGTGAACACTCATCATGATTTTATTGTAAACAACTATAATTTCTTTGATTTTTTCAGAATAAACGAGCAAAACCTGCCCGATACAATTTGGGGGATAATTACACAGATACGTGAGGCCGAAACCAAGCTATTAATAAGTGCTATAAACTCTGAAGCCGAAAAAGGCCATATAAGGCCGGTTCAAAATCCGGCAGATATTGTTGATGTTTTCCTGGATGCTTTACATGGTATAAAAGTGGGTTCAATGCCGCAAAAGAAAGCTAACTTTCCACGCAAAGAACATTTAGACGAGATACACGATAAGCGCCTGCTGCTGATAGATATTTTTGTTAAAGGATTACAATAAAGCTTACTTATTGTAAGGAAGTATATATCTCTATATTGCCTACCAATATTTTATGAATAGGGCAGGCATCGGCAATAGTTATTAATCTCTTTCTTTGTTCGTCATTTAATTCCCCGGTAAAGCTAAGTTTGCTATCAATGTGAACACCCTTTTCTGTTTTACTCAATTCCAAACTAACACCAATCTCATCTATCGTCCACATTTTACGGTTTATGTACATTCTTAAAGTAATAACCGTACAGCTGGCCAGGCTGGCCAGTAACAACCCGTAAGGCGACATACCGGTATCCATTCCACCTTCTTCTATAGGTTCATCTGAAATTAAGGTATGATTGCTGCTGTTAACAATAGTTTGGTATTGTATACGCCCAATTTTAGCGCTGGCTGTGGCTATTAAATCGTTATTAATTTCCATGAAATTACATGATGGAACTTTTATTAGTTCTGGTTAAGGTCAAGCATCGTCCAGCTATTACTACTTTCGGCATGCCCGCCATTATATTTTAAAGTGATAGTAAAATTAGTTTTTACTGCATCACCGTTTCCATCGCTGGCCGTGTAAAATGATTTGATAACATACACCGAATCTGATTTTTTAGCAAACTTGTATTCATCATCAGAAAACTTGAGGCTTGATGGTGATAATACAGTTGGTGTTATATATTCTTTTGCAACAGTATATGCAATATCACTATCAGGCAAGCCATTAAAGGAACTAATTGAACCCGACATGGCAAACTTAGCTAAAAAGAAAGCAAATGCTATTCCAAAAAAAACAAATACCCAAACAACTTTAACCGCCGACTTTTTCTTTATCGCTTTATCCTGTAAATAATTACCTTCCATGTAAATTTTAAAGCAATAAACATATAGATTATTTGGTGAAAATCATAGCATCTGCGCGCTCCTAACAGGGTAAACGTATTGAAAATTTTTCAAGTGTGTTTTTTCTTTTTCTGATGTGCCGTCAGGTACATTTTGTTGGTAGAATGTTTGTTTAAAATTCACCAAGCGTTCCTATGGGAACGCCTCGTGCTTCTTTGGCCGTTTCTACCCACCAAAGTCCCGATGGGACTAAGAAAATTACAATTTATAATGCTGTCAAATAGCAATGTATTGTGTTTTATTTTTAATGCGTTTGCATCTGCGCGCTCCTAATAATTAAAGAGTACTTTAAAATAATTAAAGAGTACTTTAAGAATTATCCAAAAAACAGGTATGAAATAAATATTGCAGTAATTACGCCAGCAAAATCAGCTATTAAACCTGCCGGTATAGCATACCTTGATTTTTTAATCCCTACTGATCCAAAATAAAGCGCAACAATATAGAAGGTTGTATCTGCAGAACCATTGAATACTGATGCCAAGCGGCCGGCAAAACTATCCGGGCCAAAAGTTTGCATAGTACTTATCATCATTGCTTTTGATCCTGAACCACTTAATGGTTTCATATAAGCTACTGGCATGGCATCAACAAAGCGGGTATCTAAATTTAAGGCGGTCACTACATATTTTAGTCCGCTGTTTATATAATCAAGTGCGCCGCAGTTACGAAAAACACTTATAGCAACCAGCATGGCAACTAAATAAGGTATTATTTTTACCGATACTTCAAAACCGGCTTTGGCCCCATCAATAAAGCTCTCAAACACATTTACTTTTTTGCGTATTGCGCCCAATATAAATATAGTTGGTATGGCAAACAGCAATAAGTTACTGGCAACCTTTGATACTACTGATATTTGCTCCTTATCTAAATAAGCTGTGAAATACCATATCAGGAAAGCTATAAAAGCGGTTAAACCACCTAACCAGCTTACTATAACCCTATCAAACAGGTTTATTTTTTGTTTAATAGCTACTGCTATCATCCCTACAACGGTTGCCACGTAGGTTGCTATAATGCATGGAATTAAAACATCTGCCGGATCTTTGGCATGTAATATAAACCGTTGTGCAATAATGGTTACTGGTAACAGCTGCAGGCCGGAGGTATGCAGCACCAGAAACATGATCTGCGCGTTTGAGGCAGTTTCCTTATTAGGGTTAAGCTCCTGCAAGCTACCCATAGCTTTTAAACCAAGAGGAGTGGCCGCGTTATCCAAACCTAACAGATTGGCCGAGAAATTCATCATCATTTGCCCTGTTGCTGGATGATTTTTTGGAACCTCCGGAAATAACCGGCTTAAGAACGGGCCAACAATGCGCGATAAGAAATTCATAGCGCCGGCCCTTTCACCAATGTTTAATATCCCCAGCCATAAAACCATATTACCGGCCAATGGCAGCGCAATATCCATTACAGATGATTTTGATGAATCAAACATCCCATCAACCAACAGCTTAAAAGCATCTACATCCCCTAAAAAAACAAGTTTAACAAGTGCAATTACAAATGCTATCAAGAAAAACGCAATCCAGATATAGTTAAGGGCCATAGCAAGTTTAAAGCCTTGAAGTTAATTTTTTTTGAATAATTTACATCAATTAAGATTTTTTATATTCAATTGCATAACTAATAGCCCTAAAATGATTGATATAGCACTACAAATAAATAATGAGGTAGATACCTTTCTGAATAATACATTGCCCAATATTAACTGGGATAAAATTCCTAAAACTAGTAAGTGGAGCAACAAGGAAATTATTGGCCACCTGATAGATAGCGCTCATATAAACTTACAGCGTTTTGTACGCTGTACTTATGAGGATGGCTTTAAGCTGATATATTACCAGAATGAGTGGGTAAAGGCACAGCATTATAAGGACGCCGACGTTGTCGAATTGCTGCAGTTTTGGAAACTGGTTAACCGTCAAATAGCACGCGTATTAACCAATTACCCTGATGACCGGATAAACGCAACTTGTGATACCAGCCGTGAAGGGGTAACATTTTATACTGTGGAATTTATAGCGAATGATTATTTAGCACATATGCAGCATCATTTAAATCAATTGAAATAGATCATGATAACCCCATCAGGCTATTCGGGAACGCCACTCGCTAAAAAGCTGGGAATAAAATCAGGCTTTAATATCAGGCTGATAAATGCACCTGAATATTATTTAAGCTTATTTACTGATTTGCCAACTGATGTGTGTCTTGTTGACCAGCCCGGCAACAAATTAAACCTAATTCACTTTTTTACAAAAAGTTATGATGAGCTATCTAAAATTTTGCCGGATATAAAAGAGCAAATAACACAAAATGGCATTATATGGATATCGTGGCCAAAAAAAGCATCAAAAATAGTAACAGATGTTACAGAGGATAAAATAAGGGACCTTGCTCTGGAAACGGGATTAGTTGATGTAAAGGTTTGCGCTGTAGATGAAACATGGTCGGGCTTAAAGCTGGTAATACGTTTAAAAGACCGTAAGCCGGTTTAATTATATGCCGTAATGCTTTTGTCTGATACTACCTGCATTGTGTAGGTTCGCCTTAATGGATTATAAGGTGTAGTGTCATTAACCATTATGTAAATACTGCCAAGGTCTTTCACATCAAAGGTTTGCACTTCGGCAGTGCTGGTTTCCTTGTTAACGTATTGCGATATTGAATTGTATATCAAATTATATTGCTCAGGCGCATTGGTCTCAATTTCAACATACATACGCCTGCCATCATTACGCAAATTAAAATTAGCGTAAGTACCGTCCTCTAATTTTAAACTGTACTTGCGGTTTTTTTTATTGATGTTCTTTTCTATCAATGAATATCCTTTAGCTTCAAAAAAGGTATCGGCTTTATTAATATTGTTACGCAAAAGGTAACCTAAATCATCATATGATATTAACTTACTTTGGCCAAAGCAGGTAGTAGCAGATATAAAGAGAATAGCAAACAGCAATGTATTTTTCATAACAGAATTATTTAACCTTCGATATTAATTATATAAAGATTAGTCTAACCAATTTTTTTGAAGAAAATTACATCAACTCATTAAACCAACAAGAATATTACCTAAATAATGTCAACCCTGTATAATCATTTACATCAATGAGCCTTATTCGTATTAATATTTACCTCAAAAACATAACTTAGCAAATTATTACAACACATAATGCCTACAATAAAACTATCACGCGTAAGCGGCGACTATGGCTTTGAGGCCAGCGATGAAAACGGACACACCGTAAGAATGGATAGCAGCCCCGAAAGTGGCGGCCAGAATTTTGGTGTGCGCCCAATGCAAATGCTTTTAATGGGTTTGGGCGGTTGCTCTGCCATTGATGTTATTGCCATACTGAAAAAACAACGACAAGATGTTGTTGATTATAAAATGGTAATTAGCGGCGAGCGCGAAGCAGGGAAAGAGCCATCATTATGGCAACAAATAAGCCTTGAATTTCATCTGTATGGCACTATTGACGAAGATAAAGCCAATAAAGCCGTTGAACTCTCTCTTAATAAATATTGTTCGGTAGCTGCAACCTTGTACAAGGCCAATGCCGATATTAAATGGAAGGTGATTATTCACCCCGCAGCATAATTTTTTACTTCATACTACATTATATCATGTCTCAAGAACTACATCCGATAACAAAAGCTATACGTATACAAACCACTAAAACCGGTCAAAGCGAACACTCTACACCTCTATATTTAACCAGCAGCTTTACTTTTGATGAGGCCGAAACCATGCGCGCCGCATTTGCTGATGAGAATGACAACAACATTTACAGCCGTTTTAGTAACCCTAATGTTGATGAATTTGTAGCTAAAATGTGCGCACTTGAAGATGTCGAAGATGGTTTTGCAACTTCAACAGGTATGAGCGCTGTATTTTCATCATTTATGGCACTAATGAAAAGTGGCGATCATTTATTATGCTGCAGTTCGGTTTTTGGCAGTACCTATACTATTGTAAATAAATATTTGCCAAGGTATGGCATTACCTGCACGTTAATACCTGCCAACGATAAAGATGCCTGGGAAGCGGCTGTACAACCAAACACCAAAATGCTGTTTTTGGAAACGCCAACCAACCCACAGTTAGAAGTGATTGACCTGGAGCATGCGGGTAAATTTGCTAAAAAGCATAACCTTATTTTTAATGTAGATAATTGCTTTGCTACACCTTTATTGCAAAAGCCGGTTGAGTACGGTGCCGATGTTATTATTCACTCGGCTACCAAATGGATTGACGGACAAGGCAGGGTATTGGGTGGTGTAATTGTAGGCCGTAAGGATCTTATCAATGAAATATATTTGTTCTGCCGAAATACAGGCCCTGCTATGTCACCTTTTAACGCCTGGGTATTAAGCAAAAGCCTGGAGACCCTTGACGTTCGTTTGCAAAGACATTGCGAAAACGCACTTAAAATAGCTACGGCTTTACAAAGCAACCCAAATGTATCATGGGTAAAATATCCGTTCCTGGCAAGCCACCCGCAATATGCTATTGCTAAAAAACAAATGAAGTTAGGTGGTGGTGTTTTATGTTTTGAAATAAAAGGCGGGGTTGAGGCAGGTCGTAAGTTTTTAAATTCGCTTGAATTGCTTTCGGTAACAGCCAATCTGGGCGATTCGCGCAGCATTGCATCACACCCGGCAAGCACTACTCACTCAAAATTAAGTGATGACGAACGGGCAGCAGTAGGTATTACACCCGGGCTGATCCGTGTATCGGCAGGGTTGGAATATGCAGATGATGTTTTGCGTGATATTGAGCAAGCTTTAGAAAAAAGCCGCGGATAAATTATAATGGAGCAGCTCATCCCGATACCCACTTTACACTTATTTAAGGTGTTAGATGAGTTATTGGTTGAGCTGCTTACTTCATTATCTCCGGATGATTGGAACAAACCCACTCTTGCTAAATTATGGAAAGTAAAGGACATTGCCGCGCACTTGCTTGATGGTAATGTGCGTGATATTGCCTTGCTACATAATTATGAAAACAACCAGCAGCTTCCTCAAATAAACAGCTACCAGGATTTGGTTAATTATTTAAATGAGCTAAATGCGGTTTGGGTAAATGCCATGAAACGGATGAGCCCTCAGTTATTGATACAACAGCTAAAAGCTACCGGTCCTCAATATATAGAATATTTGCATACGCTTGATCCCTTTAAGCCTGCAAAACACTCAGTTGCGTGGGCAGGAGAGGAGCAATCATTAAATTGGTTCCATATTGCAAGGGAGTATACCGAAAAGTGGCACCATCAGCAACAAATACGCGAAGCGGTAAACAAACCGGCCTTAATGACCACGCAGTTATTTTACCCCTGCATTGCAACTTTTATGTGTGCGCTGCCCCATGCCTACACGAATATCCCGGCACAAACAGGAACAATTATCAGCTTTACAATAAGTGGAGAGGCAGGCGGCACCTGGATATTGAAAAAAAGCGATAGTGTATGGGGATTTAAAGATGATGTTTCCGTATCAAAGCCTGCTGTCCATATTACTATCCGCCCGGATATAGCCTGGAAACTTTTCACCAAAGCAATATCTCCTTCTACCGCAATAGAAAATTCAATTATACAAGGTGATAATTATTTGGCCGCTGGCATATTTAATATGGTTACAGTTATGGCATAATTAATAATATGTATGTTTTTAAAGGCATTTATTATGTTTTTAGATGTTCTTATTATATCCAAATTTCTCTATTTGGTACCATTATTTATATTAATTTAATATTGTAAATATTAAATTTCTTTTAAATTAATATTCAATCAAAAAATCACCTTAATATTAAAAAAATTACAATTTGGTTTAACTGGCACTAATGTTGACAAGTGAGGTGAGTACAACTGTACATATAGAAGTACATTAAAATTCACAATATGAAACCAAATTTTAAAAAAGCTACAATTCTGCTAACCGGGCTAATGGTTGGCAGTAAATTATTTGCCCAAACGCCCATGGCAGATACCTCGTCAACTAAAGACTATGTAAAACCATTTTCTAATAGCAGCTCATTCCGCACCTGGTCAATTGGTGTTAATGGTGGTTTGTTAACACCTTTTACAATTTTTGGCTCAAACAGGACACAAGATTATATTCATCCTACAGCGCAACTGGGTTATGGTGGTTATATCAAAAAACAAATTTTACCATCATTTGGTATACAGGCCGATTTCCTGGCAGGAAAAGTGAGCGGTGATGCCGGACAAACAAGTTTTTATAATGATTATGAAACAAAACTAAATTATGCTGCAAGCCTTAGCGCTAATATTACACTTGCTAACATAAACTGGCGTCATCAAAAAGGTGCTATACAACCATATCTTACCGCAGGATGGGGATTAATGGGTTATAAAACAGTTATAAATGCCAAAGGTTCAAGCCCGGTAGCTACCAATAACGGCAACATGGTAAAGGAGTACTTTGTACCGGTAGGCTTAGGATTGAAGTTTAATGTAGCTTCTGGTGTGAATCTGGATTTAGGTTACCAGGTTAATTTTATTGGTTCTGACAATTTTGACGGATACAAAGCTGGATCTACTAACGACAGGTTCTCATATGCGCATATAGGTTTAGAATTTGCCCTGGGGCCAAAATCAAAACCTCAGTTAGCTTCACATAATCCGGTTGCTTCAATGCGTACCGAATACTTGTGGGAGAACATGAACACCAAAAATCAGCTACAAGCACAAATAGATGCTCAAAAAGCAGCTAATGATAAACTTAAAGCTGATTTAGATGCTACTAACGCTAACCTTGCCAAATTTACCGCAGATAGCGATGGTGATGGTGTTCCTGATTTCTTTGATAAATGCCCTAATACACCGGCAGGTACTAAAGTTGATGGTTCAGGCTGTCCGTTAGTTGTAAGTAAACCAACGGTAATTGTTACCGAAGCTGATAGGAAAATTGTTAGAGATGCTATCAAAAACCTTGAGTTTGATTTTGGCAAAGCTACTATACGTGCTAAATCATACCCAAGCTTAAACAGGGTGGCAAGGTTATTAACTGAGAAAGACTTCAGCTTAAAATTAGCCGGCCATACTGATAATGTAGGCTCTAATGACGCTAACATGCGTCTGTCTAAAGACCGTGCAGAATCAATTAGATCTTACCTGGTTAGCCAGGGTGCCAATGCTTCAAGAATAGAAGCTACCGGTTATGGCGAAACACAGCCTATTGCATCAAACAAAACTGCAAAAGGCCGTCAGGCAAACCGTCGTGTAGAGTTTACTTTATTCTAAACCCTGCATAACATAATTGCATAAATAAAAGCAGCCGCTCCAAATTGGGGCGGCTGCTTTTGTTTATAATAAATTTCTATTTCTCGTTTCTTGATTCTTACCTCTTGATTCTTCTCGTTATCCTTCAGAAAAGAAATCAGCAAGATTGCCAAAGTAGCTATCGCTCCAGCCTTCGGCAATATCATTAAAGTCGGCATCGGGGATATTGGTATGTCTTAACTCAACAGATGTACCTTGCTTATCAGGATGAAGCTTAATAGTTACAATTGAATCTTCAGACTGCCCGTCAAAATACCATTGCTGTACAATCTTCTTTCCAGCCTCAAATTCAATGTTCTTACCCACTATGCTACCTTCCCATAAAGAAAATTCAGAGTCGGGTTCAGTAGACATTACTGCGGTTTCGCCTGTCCACAATTCTAAAGTTATAGGGTTGGTAAGGGCCATGTATATCTCATCCGGAGTGGCCGGTATCAGGTAATATTTTTTAAGATCTTTCACGGGCGCAATTTAGCAGAAATTTTTGAGGGTTTAAACTCAACCCGACTAACGGCAATGAACGAAAAAAAAGAGAGTGTTTAGTCGCTCGGCTCCTGCCGAGTGACCGTTATTACACGGCGTCCCGCCGCAGCATCTTAGAGTATTTAAGAGGCGGCCGGAGGCCTTATAATAGTTGTCACTCGGCAGGAGCCAAGTGACTGAATAGTGTTTATACGCGTCGCTCAGCTAATGAAACTATTTTTTCACTACTGTTCCTATCGGCATCACTATTCTGCCGTAAACTTCGTTAAGCACAACTGCTATACCAGTATAAATGGCAGATAATCCGCAGATTATGCCTTCGTACCCTGCAAGGTGTTTAATGCTTTCGTTCCCTGTAGCATTTCCCCAAGCCAATAAAAAGAATAATATGGTTAATGATGCAAATACAAATTGCAGTGCGCGGCTCAATTTTAAGGTGCCAAAGAAAAGGCAAAATGTAAATAAGCCCCATATGCCTAAGTAACAGCACATTGATAGCTCAGATGGTTTTGGCGCCCAACCCAATTTAGGCATTACTAGCAGGCCCACCAATGATAACCAGAAAAATCCATAAGATGTAAATGCCGTTAAACCAAAAGTGTTATTCTTTTCAGCCTCAATAATGCCCGCAACTATTTGTGCCAGGCCACCATAAAAAAGGCCCATAGATAGTATCATGGTATTAAGCTCAAAAAAACCGGCATTGTGAATATTTAACAAAACGGTGGTCATGCCAAAGGCACACAGGCCAAGCGGCGCGGGGTTGGCAACTCCATCCTTTACGGTAACGGGTGTTGTTGGAATCATAATAAGTAAGGTTTAATTTAGTTTATAGTGCAATCTAATTTAAATACAGCTAATTAGCAATTATTTTAAACTCAAATATCTATTAGGCGTTAATAAGAATATTATGCAGAAACTTGTTTTAATACGCCATGGCGAGAGTACATGGAATAGAGAGAACCGCTTTACAGGCTGGGAAGATGTTGATTTGTCTGAAGACGGATTATTACAAGCCAAACGGGCAGGGAAGTTACTTGCTAAACATGGCTATACGTTTGATACCGGTTTTACATCTGTGTTAAAGCGGGCCATCAAAACCATGCACTTTGTTTTGGAAGAGCTGGATCATTTATGGATTCCGGTGCAAAAGTCATGGCGGTTAAATGAACGTTTTTATGGTGCACTGCAAGGTTTAAACAAAGCTGAAACTATTGAAAAATATGGCGAGGAGCAAGTACATAAATGGAGGCGCGACCCGCATGAACACCCGCCAGCTATAACTGAGCAAGACAAACGTTTCCCCGGCCACTACCTGCGCTATAATGATCTTACTTACCGTGAATTACCTCTTACCGAAAACCTGAGTGAAACAATGACGAGGGCGCTTCCCTTTTGGCATGAAAGTATAGTGCCTGCTATTAGGGACGGCAAAAAAGTGATCATATGCGCACATGGAAACAGTTTGAGAGCTTTAATACAATATATAGATAACCTAAGTGACGAGGATGTTGCAAAACTGGATATCCCTACAGCAACACCATGGGTATATGAACTTGACGACCGGCTGGATAAAATAAAGCATTATTACTTGGAATAATAGGTTGCTATAAATAATATGTCATTGCGAGGAGTGAAACGACGCGGCAATCTTGTAGTATGCAAGGCGATCATGCACTGGCTACGAGATTGCCGCGCTATCGCTCGCAATGACATATTTTTTATACTTCTACTATTTTATTATACTTCTACTATTTCACCAAATCAAATCCCCAGTCTTTTCCTTTATCAACAGCAGGTACACCTTTGGCCAGCCAAACCGGCATAGGGGCCCCTTTCAGGAAATGGTCAAAGAACTGTGCTTCACGGATAGATATGTCTTTACGGTTCTGACGTTTTACCAGGTTATGGGCCTCATCATTATATTGCAGTAGCCATACAGGTTTATTTAACCTGCGCAGTGCAGTAAACATTTCAATACCCTGGTACCATGGCACAGCTCCATCCGCATCGTTAGACATAATAACCACCGGGGTTTTAACTTTTGGTAGCATAAACAGCGGCGAATTATCAATATACAATTGCGGTTTATCCCACAGGGTAGCTCCAATACGGCTTTGTGTTTTTTCATACTGGAACTGCCTATTAACGCCACTTTCCCAGCGGATACCACCGTAAGCCGAGGTCATGTTGGCAACAGGTGCACCTGCCCATGCCGCGGCATACATATTGGTTTGGGTAATTAAATAAGCAACCTGGTAACCGCCCCAGCTTTGGCCCTGTATGCCAATATGCGCGGCATCAACCCAGGCATTTTTCTTTAAAGCCTCAACGCCCGAGTTAACAAACTCAACTGCTGATGCTCCCGGGTGACCGGCTTCGTAGCTAATATCTGGTGCAAAAACCAAATAACCGTTACTTACAAACCATGAAATAGGTAATCTTGACGGAGTAGGTGCCGGTGGTACATAAGAATACAAACCCTCACTTAATTTTTCATAAAAATAAGCTATTAAAGGATATTTTTTTGTCGGATCAAAATTCTCCGGTTTGTATAAGATACCTTTTGAATGATAACCTTTTGGGGTTGTCCATTGTACCAGTTCAGCAGTACCCCAGTTGTACTCGGCCTGCTGCGGGTTTATAGCGCTTAGCTTAGTTTCTTTTTTCAGGTCTGTTGATACATACAGATCTGGTGATTGTGTGTAGCTGTATTTGGTGTAGATAAAGTTATTGGCATTTTTGGCTTTTTGTAAACCGCTGAAACCGTTTGGTGCCATTACAACTTTTACCGGTACGGTTACTGTGCCTATTTGTTTCTTATAATATCCCCATTGCTTGTTATCATCATTCTGGACAATCATCCAAAGTACTTTTTTATTGGGGATGAATTTCTCATCCGGATCTGTACTGTTATACCTAAACTCCAGTTTGTTTTTGCGGCCTATACCATTGGTAAAGTTTGTGGCAGCGCCTGTTGCAGGGTCAATGCTCCAGATATCATAGCGGTCATATATCAGCACGTTTTTATCACCTTGTTCCCAATCTGCAACGCCGTAAGCTGATGGGTCATCCGGCACATCGTTATCTTCATCGCCCCATTTAACATTGGTAGATGCGGTTAAGTTTACTTTTTTGTCTGTGGCAATTGCATAGCTATGCCAGTTTTGATCTTTTGAATCAAACCAAAGCACGTAGTTACCACCCGGCGAAATGCTGTAGCGACCCTTTAACCGACTGTTTATTAGTTTACGCTCCCCGGTTTTAACGTTTATCAGGTAAGCTTCCTGGTTACTGCCACCTTCCCATTGTGATTGTACACGGGCACCGGTATCAGTAAGGCCCAGGGCGTATTCTGCATTATTATTATCAGATATTAGCACGTTCTGAATATTTATATCAGCTAATTGTACCATCTTTTTGTCAGCCTCGGCAGGGTGTATTACAGCAAGATAATTACGTTTAAGCTCGCGTTGCAGGCTTTTTAACTGTTGTGGCTGCAGGTAATCGTCTTTATAGTTCCATATATCCAACCGGGCCACTTCAAAATCAACAATGGTAGTATCAGCAGGCTTGGGGATAGGGGCGGTGCCAAAGAAAAGGTTGCTGCCGCTCTTGCTAAAATATACACGACCATCACCGCTAACAGCCCACTTAGCCGGCATACCTGCCGATTTTGGTGCAGCTATAACTTCGGCACTATCTTTACCAATTTGGTAATAGTATAATTTAAACGGTTTTACCTGCGCTTTCTCGGGGTTCTTTTCGGCTGTAAAAGCCAATTGTTTGGCAGCATCATCAAAAGTGATATTGCGGTAATTACCACGGCCCATGCTTACTGCTTTTAAAGTATCTTTCTCAACATCATAAACAAATAGCCCCGATTTTACATCTTTTGATTTTTTGGGAGCTGTAACAGAAAAGGCCAGTAGTTTGCCATTTTTACTTAACTGATACTCTGTAACATATTTAAAAGTGCGGGTTTTACCGCTAATTAATTCTTTAACAGTAAGCTCGGCACCGTCACGAATTGGCGGGGCTATTGTTGTGGCAATTGCTTTTTTCGAAGTGTCTGATGATGCAGGTTTCTTCAATGAATCAGCAGGCATTAAATAAGCAATTACTGATGCTTTATCGGCAATTTTAAATGATCTTATAGCCGGAATCTTTTCTACCTGGTTTTTGCCTAAAGCTATTATGCCCAGCGTATCTTTTGGAAACTCGGCAGGTTTTTTCTTTTTGATCCTGGCCAGGCGGGTATCCTTAAAGAAAGGCCTTATCAGAAACGCCGCGTATTTTGAGTCAGCAGTGATACGTACAGTATCTGCACGCGGAATATTTAACTTACTGCTATTTTTACTATCAGTAATTACCAGATTGGCATCGCCCTCCTGTGGTTTTATTACATACAATACATATTTACCATCATTACTGATACGTTCATTGGCAATATTTTGCCATCCATCATAAACGGTATGGTCAAGCGGTTTCTTGGACACTTTTTGTGCAGAGGCAATAAAAGCGACAAATAAAAATACAGGTAGTAATAGTTTCTTCATATTTAAAAAGTCTGATTAACTCTTAAATATCTTAAAAAATAACTTGGAGGATGACTTTGATATGAAAAAGTTACAAGAGGCTGTCTTCATAATAAAAAAAATAAATCTGGTAAGAAGAAAATTTGGTGTCAATCTCCCTTTGTGCCCTGTGGTGAAATCTTTAAGCACATGCTAAAGGCAACTGTTTGTGAGGACGCAAACAGCGGGGTAGGTTATATATCACCGTCCAACTACTCATTTCGGTGTTCCCACCGAAATTTTTAAACACCTGAAGGCAACTGTTTGTGAGGACACAAACAGCGGGGTAGGTTATATATCACAGTCCAACTACTCATTTCGGTGTCCCCACCGAAATTTTTAAATACTTAAAGGCAACTGTTTGTGAGTACACAAACGGCTGGATAGATTATATATCACCGTCCAACTACTCATTTCGGTGTCCCCACCGAAATTTTTAAACACCTGAATGCAATTGTTTGTGAGGACACAAACAACGGGGTAGGTTACTGACTTGCCCTGAATTAGGTTGACTAACCTTAACAAACCAAGATTGAAGTTGAACTAATTGCTTTAATTTCTCAGTAATTATTCGCTCTTATACAATACACCTGCTTTTTCGGCAGACATTTTTATACCTTTTATCATAGCGGAACTGAAGCCGTTGTGCTCCATCTCATTTAGTCCGGCTATGGTACAGCCTTTAGGAGATGTAACCTTATCAATTTCCTGCTCGGGATGGGAGGATAGCTGGAGTAAAAGATCGGCAGCGCCCTTAGCCGTTTGGGCGGCCATTTTTAACGCATCATGAGCATGAAAGCCTATCTCGGTGCCACCTTGTGATGCCGCACGGATAGACCTTAAGAAGAAAGCTATGCCGCAAGCACAAAGCGCAGTGGCCGATGTCATTAATTCTTCGTTTATCTGGATGCTTACACCCACAGTATCAAACAATGATTTAACAAGGCTAATGTTCTCTGTAGAGGCATTATCTGTTGCTATACAAGTCATACTTTGGCCAATAGCGATAGCAGTATTAGGCATGGCACGAATTACCTGCACGTCCAGGTCCAGTTGATTACGGATATCCTCACAACTTACACCCGATACTACCGATATTAAAAGGTGTTTTGTTTTATTGGCAGCGGGTTGAATTTCGTCAAGCAGTTTGTTTAGTTGCTGTGGCAGTATGGCCAAAACAACAATGTCAGCTTTGGTTACAGCCAAGGCATTATCGCTGGTTACGTTATAACCTTCGGCTTCCAGTTCAGCCAAAGCAGTAATATTACGACGAGTGAGTGTAATTTGTTGCGGTTTAAAAATACCTGCTTTTACTAATCCTTTAGCCAAAGCTAAACCAATATTGCCGCTGCCTAAAATGGCTATATGCTGTTGTGTTTCCATGTTGTTATTTACTTAAACGCGTACCAAAACCCTGTTTGTTTTTCAACTGACCCAAATCATCAGAATGGCCAATAATAACTGCTTTAACCCCGCATGATATAGCTGTAAATGCATTATCCATTTTAGGAAGCATTCCGCTGTGAATGATTTGCTCGGTCTTTAATTTTTCGTAACGAGCGGGGTCAATATCTCTTATCAGTGAATCTTCGTCATTAATATCCTGCAATACGCCTTTCTTTTCAAAGCAGTAAACCAAGGTGGTTTCATATAGCTTTGATAACGCTACCGCCAGGGCCGATGCTATGGTATCGGCATTGGTATTTAATAACTGACCTTCACCATCATGAGTTAAGGCACAAAAAACAGGGGTAAAGCCACCGTCAAGCAATTTGCCAATATTCTCGGGGTTTATTGATCCTTCAAAAATATCTCCGGCAAAACCGTAATCAATAGTTTTTACCGGTCGCTTTTTAGCACGGATAAAATCACCGTCCGCACCGGTTAAGCCAATAGCGTTATTGCCATAGCGCTGCAACTGGGCCACAATATTCTTGTTTATCAATCCGCCATAAACCATAGTTACAATGCGCAGGGTATCAATATCAGTAATACGGCGGCCATCAACCAGTTTGGTCTCAATACCCATTGTTTCTGATATTTGAGTAGCCACTTTACCGCCGCCATGTACCAATATCTTATAACCGTTAAGCGAGGTAAAATCTTTCAGGAAACGGTGCAGGTTCTCTGAGTTATCAATTACGTTTCCGCCTATTTTTATGATGTGCAGGGATTGCATACGCATTATATATAAGTTCGATGGCAATTATAGTTATTTTTTGGTTATAGATTTTAAATTAACCACAAAGTACATGGAGATTTATTTATAATACCACAGAGGGCACTAAGACTTATTATTGTAATACTTCCCACAAAGAATACAATGTTATAATTAGTAATAATTATTTTTCAATCTCTGTGTACCTTGTGCTTTTCTCTTTGTGTTCTCTGTGGTTAACAATCTACATCATTTCCATAAAATTATTGTCTGCTAAAACACATATTTATTTATCCCGTTAAGAACTAAACACATGCCTGCTGTTTAATTTGTTACATTGCAGCAGGCTATACTATAATATGGATAAAAAACAAGATGGATTTCCCCGCATAATTATTATAGGCGGTGGTTTTGGTGGTATTCAACTGGCAAAGAAATTAAAGAATAAACCGGTTGAAATTTTATTACTTGATAAGCATAACTACCATACATTTCAGCCATTGCTTTACCAGGTAGCAACTGGTGTACTCGAAGGCGATTCTATTGGTTTTCCAATCAGGCGCATATTTACCCACCAAAAGAATTTTACCTTCCATATGGCGGTGGTACAAAGAATAGATTTTGATAACAATACTGTAATTGCTGATGCAGGCGAATTTGAATACGATTATCTGGTTATTGCAACCGGCGCCAACACAAATTTTTTTGGCAATAAAGAGTTAGAGCATTTTACAATGCCCATGAAAAACATTGCCGAAGCGCAAAACATTAGAAGTCTGATGTTGCAAAATTTAGAAAAAGCCTTAGTAACTACCGATAGAGCAGAGCGGGATGCTTTATTAACCTTTGTAGTAGTTGGTGGCGGACCTACAGGTGTTGAGCTTTCAGGTGCTTTATCTGAATTGAGAGACTACATTTTATGTAAAGATTATCCAGGCTTGTGCAATTCGGATATGAAGGTGTATTTAGTTGAGGGTAAACCCGAATTGTTAGCAGCTATGTCGCCACAGGCATCAGTAAAAGCAAAACAGTTTTTATCTGAAATGGATGTGACCATCTTTAACAGTGTACACGTTGAAAGTTATGATGGCAATATGCTTAAAATAGATGACGGCACAGCAATCAAAACCCGTAATGTATTTTGGGCCGCCGGTGTTAGGGGAGAAATACCTAACGGAATACCTCCTGAGATAGTGGCCAAAGGTTCACGCATACAAACCGACGAGATTAACCGCGTAAAAGGCTGTAAGAATGTGTTTGCAATTGGTGATGTAGCGGCTGTAACAACTGATGCAAATCCTGCTGGTTTCCCTGGAGTGGCGCAGGTAGCTTTGCAGCAGGGTAAACAGTTGGCTAAAAACCTCATTAGTATTATAAATGGCGAGCCTACTACTCCGTTTGTATATACAGACCTTGGGACTATGGCTACTATAGGCCGTAATAAGGCGGTTGCCGATTTGAGGCGTTTACACTTCCAGGGATTTTTTGCATGGTTGTTGTGGATGTTTGTGCACTTAATGTCGCTTGCTGGTTTTAGCAATAAGGCTATAGTGTTTTTTAACTGGGCAATTGGGTACTTTACACGTAATAGTGATAACCGGTTAATTGTGCATCATTTTAATACCAAAACCATGATGACAGACCCCGTTGCAAGGTAACCATAGTAGCTTGACATTACTGATCCATAAACCTCTATTATGCACCATATATGCACCTGTTCCTGATAATTGCGCTTCTCATAATTGTTAGTGCTATTTATTCATATATAAACGCACGCTTTTTAAAGTTGCCGGGAACAATTGGTATAATGTCGTTGGCTATTGTTGGCTCAATAATAACCATTGCAATTGATAATCTTAATCCTGGTATAGCTAAATACCTAACCATCTTAGCTAAAAACATTAATTTTTCAACCACGGTGTTGAACATTATGCTGGGGTTCCTGCTGTTTGCAAGTGCCTTTAATTTAAATATCCGTAAACTAAAGAAGGAAATGCACCCGGTGCTTATATTAAGCACTTTAGGAGTAATATTATCAACCGCTATTTTTGGTACAATTCTATATTTTGTTACCGGCTTTATTGATATAAAAATTCCATACATATATTGCCTGATGTTTGGTGCGCTGGTATCCCCAACAGATCCGGTTGCAGTAGGGGCCATTATCAAAAGGTCAAATCTGCCAACAAATTTAGAAACCATTATCTCCGGCGAATCGCTTTTCAACGATGGTATTGGGCTGGTTTTATTCATTACGTTGTTAGAGATCACGCAATCGGGCGTTAACGATATAGACTTTAGCAAGGCCGCTATAATGTTTATTCAAGAGGTATTTGGAGGTATAGGAATGGGTGCAATTTCAGGCTATATAGCTTTTAGGTTAATGAAATCTATTGACGATTTTCAAACAATTGTACTGGTATCATTGGGTTTGGTAATGTTCAATTCTGTAATGGCAACATTTTTTCATTTATCTATTCCCTTATCTGTAGTAACAGCAGGCTTACTTGCAGGCGGCAGATCAATAAACGCAGATACTAAAGATCACTCACATGAAGCACTCGAAAAATTCTGGACTTTGATTGATGAAATGCTGAACACAGTTTTGTTTGTAATGATAGGCTTGCAAATGGTAAATTTACCCTATATCAAAAACTATTGGATAACCGGGGGTATCGGTATTTGTGTTATATTAATAGCGAGATGGTTAAGTATTATGTTGCCTTTAATCTTTTTAAGGCGCTCTTTAAATGTTAGTTATGCAAATATAAATATCCTGACCTGGGCAGGAGTAAGGGGCGGAATAACTATAGCATTGGCACTATCTTTACCCGCATCGCCATACAGGCATTTTATACTATCAGGAAGTTATTTTATAGTGATATTTTCTATTATTATACAAGGACTAACATTAAACAGGATGATTAACGCTTCTTTCAAAAAAGCTAGCGCTTAATTAACTTAGCCATATAATCTGCTATTTCCTGCTCGTTCTTGTCGGCAGATTTTGCGAAGGAACTGATGATATTCTCTCTTTCCTGTTCGGTTCTGTTTTGGCTCAGCTTGCTTTTACCCTGCAGGTCATCCACCACAATTTCAAAGGCAACAATGCCATTCATCATTTTTGATTTATAATCATCGGGCAGGTTGTTCCATTGTTGCATGTATTCCGCCTCATAAAAGCCTATCATTTTTTCGAGTATCTGGGCAACCTGTGCTTTGTCATCTATTAAAGTGGCTTTGCCATAAGCATGTACGGCCAGATAATTCCAGGTGGGTACGTTTAGTTCTTTTTCGTAATGGGTGGGAGATATATATGCATGTGGTTCGGTAAAGATCACCAAAGTGGTACAACCAAAAACATCTGCAGACTGCTGGTTGGCTTTGGCAAAGTGCGATATCAAAACAATCGTATCACCGCGCTGCTCAATAATAAAAGGCAGGTGCGTAGCCGAGGGTATTCCGTTTTCAACCGTAATAATTGTAGCAAAGCTATACTTTTGCATAAAGTCCACGGCTTCCTGCTTGTCAATCATCTGGTTAAATTTGGGCGTATACATATTACAAGGCTTCCAACATTTGTTTAAGTACTGCCTGCGCGGCCCAAACACGGTTTCCGGCTTCATGTATCACTACAGATTGCGGCCCGTCTAATACCTCGTCAGATAGTTCCAGGTTACGCCTTACCGGTAGGCAATGCATCACTTTGGCATTAGGTGCTTGCTTCAATTTCTCGTTGGTAAGCATCCAGTGTTCATTACCCGAGGTAACTACACCATAAGGCTCATAAGCCGACCAGTTTTTTACATAGATAAAATCTGCATCCCTTATCGCTTCATCCTGATTATGGGTAATGGTTGCACCATTGGTAAAGTCGGCACAAAGTTCATATCCTGCCGGGTGAGCTATGATAAAGTCAACATCAGCCTTGCACATCCATTCAGCAAAAGAATTAGGTACAGCCTGCGGCAATGGCTTTATATGCGGCGCCCAGGTTAATACTACCTTAGGGCGACTAACTATTTTCAATTCTTCAATAGTTACCAAATCAGCAAGGCTTTGTAACGGGTGGCGGGTAGCCGATTCCAAACTAACCACCGGCACTTTACAAAATTCAACAAACTTGTTAAAAATATTCTCGCTATAATCCTCATCGCGATTCTTTAACCCAGGGAAGGAGCGTACGCCAATAATATCTGAGTATTCTCCCATAACACCGGCTGCTTCACGAATATGCTCTACAGTAGTACCATTCATAATAGCACCATCCTGTAGTTCAAGCGCCCAGCCTTCTTTATCAATGTTCAGCACTATAACGTTCATGCCCAAATTTAAAGCAGCCTTTTGGGTGCTTATGCGGGTGCGCAAGCTTGGGTTAAGAAAAACGAGGCACAGAGTTTTATTCTTTCCAAGATGCTGAAAAGCAAAAGGATCTTTTTTAAGTTTCAATGCTTCGCCCACTAACGCGGAGATATCCTTAACATCATTTACAGAAGAAAAAATTTTCATTGGCCTCGGTACTATTCTTTTTGTAAAACTATAATTAATATATATTAACCTGTAATTAAGAGTTGTTTAATGTCGTAGTAAATGCTTCCAGGAACCTATCGGCATGTGCTTTGGTTAAATTTAATGCAGGTAAAAGCCTTACCACGTTTGGTTTAGCCTCACCTGTAAATATATTGTGCTTAAACAACAGGTCTTTTTTAACATTGGCTAATTCATCTGGCAAATCAATGCCTATCATTAATCCACGGCCGCGTACTTCTTTTACCTTATCAAATTTCTTTAATTCTTCTATCAGGTAGCCGCCCACTTCTGCCGCGTTTTGCATCAGTTTATCGCGTTCAATTATCTCTAATACAGCTAAAGCAGCTACACAAGCCAAATGGTTACCACCAAATGTAGTGCCTAACATACCATAAGCCGGTTGTATTTTTGGCGATATAATGATAGCCCCAATAGGGAAACCATTACCCATACCTTTAGCCATTGAGTAAATATCTGCATTAATGCCCGCAAAATCATGTGAGAAGAACTTACCGGTACGGCCATAGCCACATTGTACAGAATCTGCTATAAAAACGGCATTGTATTCATCACAAAGTGACCTTATTTTTTGCAGGAACCCAATAGGGGCAACCTGTATACCGCCAACACCTTGTATACCCTCTATAATAACAGACGAGATCTCGTTTGCTGCAAATGCTTGTTCTAAAGCTGCTTCATCATTCCAGGGCAGGAAAATTACGTTATCTGTTTCGTTAACAGGTGCAACTATCTTCGGGTTATCAGTTACTGCAACAGCCAGTGAAGTACGACCGTGGAAAGCTTTGCGAAAAGCAATAACTTTCTTTTTACCATTATAAAATGATGCAAGTTTAAGTGCGTTCTCGTTAGCCTCGGCACCGGAGTTACACAAGAATAACTGGTAATCTTCTTTACCTGAAACATGGCCCAGCTTCTCGGCAAGTTGTGTTTGTAAAGGAATCTCGATAGAATTTGAATAAAAGCCGATTTTATGCAGCTGATCTTCTAAACGGGTTACATAATGATTATTTGTATGGCCAATAGAAATAACCGCGTGCCCGCCATAAAGGTCGAGGTACTCAGTGCCTTTATCATCATAAACCAGGCTGCCCTGGCCTTTTACTATATTTATTGGATTGATTGGATATACGTCGAAAAGTTTCATTATAAAAGTTAAAAGTTGAAAGTAAAAAGTGAAAACAGTGCTAATAAGGCGAATGGCTTAAAACCCAGTCGCCTTAAGTCGTAGTCCTGCGCGTTCATCCAGGCCAAACATCAGGTTCATATTTTGGACAGCCTGCCCGGACGCTCCTTTAAGTAAGTTATCCATTATGCTGATAATGAATATTTTATTACCATATTTTTTAACTTGTATAAAGCATTTATTGGTATTAACAATTTGTTTAAGGTCGATATCTTTACTGGTAACATGCGTAAACGGATGACCTGCATAATACCCCTGATAAAGCTTTAAAGCTTCCGCTTCGGTAAGGTCACTTTCGGTATAAATAGAGGCTATTATACCACGGGTAAAACCACCACGATATGGAACAAAATTAATATCCTTATCAAAGGCAGCCTGCAATTGTTTTAACGACTGCCCAATCTCGTTTAAATGCTGATGGCTAAATGCTTTGTAAACAGACAGGTTATCATTCCTCCATGTAAAATGCGAAGTAGGAGAAAGGCTTTGCCCTGCACCTGTTGAACCCGTTGTTGCGGTAACATGCACCTCATTATTCAGCAAACCCTTAGCTGCAAGGGGTAACAGGCCTAATTGCAAACAAGTAGCAAAGCAACCCGGGTTAGCAATATTATCGGCAGTTTTAATAGCCTCACGGTTCAGTTCAGGTAATCCGTATACAAAGTGTTTACCTTTTATTGTTGAATGTTGACTTAACCTAAAATCCTGACTTAAATCAATTATCTTGATATGATCGGGAATATCATTAGCATCTAAAAACTTTTTGGCATCACCATGGCCAACGCATAAAAACAAAACATCAATACTATTTGATAGTTCCGATGCAAATTGCAGATCGGTATCACCAAAAAGGTCGGTATGCACTTCGTACACATGGTTACCCGCGTTGCTGTTACTGTGTACAAATACAATTTCCACATTAGGGTGGTTAATAAGTATCCGCAGCATTTCGCCGCCTGTGTAGCCGGCACCGCCAACTATACCTGCCCTAATATGCTTAGAGGTTAATTCTGTCATTTTTTATAGATGGATATGAGTATAAAATAAACTCCAGGTCGGCTTGGTCTTTATTGCTGATGAAGTGCTTTTGACCAGGGTTGATTGTAATACCCTGCTCCGGTTTCAGCATACTTTCCACACCATCAATAGTGAGTATGGCCCTGCCTTTTAAAATAAAGAATATTTGAGTTGCTTTTTCATGATAGTGAAGCTGCTCTGAAGTATCAGGCGGCATTAACTCTTGTTTTACAGATAATGCATCCGTATCAACAAAGTTCCAGCCATGGCAATCATCGCCCCACCTGTACTGGCTTATACATTCACTTCTTGAAAAAACGGGGTTACTCATTTGTGCTGTTTACTTTATGATATATCATTACCTGGTTACCAAATATCTTGGAAAAACCTTTAACATCTTCGCCGCTCCAGGCATTGTTCATTTCTCCATAGCTGCCAAACTTGTTAGACATCAGGTCGTGGTCTGATTCGATACCAATTACCTGAAAACGATATGGATACAGCTGAACAAATACTTTACCGCTTACATTCTTCTGTGTATCTGTTAAAAACGCTTCCATATTACGCATAATAGGGTCGTGGAACTGACCTTCGTGCAGCCAGTTGCCGTAGAAAGATGATAACTGATCTTTCCATGTTAGCTGCCATTTTGTTAATACGTGTTTTTCTAAAGTATGGTGCGCTTTAATAATTACCATTGGGGCCGCGGCTTCAAAGCCTACACGGCCTTTTATACCAATAATGGTATCACCTACGTGAATATCCCTGCCAATGCCGTAAGGCTGTGCAATAGCCTGTAATGCTTGTATAGCTTTGGTTGGGTGATCGTATTTTTCGTTATCTATACCAACCAGTTCACCTTTTTCAAAGGTTAATTCTAAACTTTTAGGTTCGGTTTGGGTAACCTGTGTAGGCCATGCTTCTTCCGGCAAGCCTAAATTAGAGGTAAGGGTTTCTTTACCACCAACAGATGTTCCCCAAATACCTTTATTGATAGAATACTTTGCTTTCTCAAAGTTCATCTCAACACCATGTTTTTTCAGGTATTCAATCTCTTCTTCACGGCTAAGTTTTAAATCGCGGATAGGGGTAATAATCTGCACTTCAGGAACAAGAATATTGAAGATCATATCAAAACGTACCTGGTCATTACCGGCACCTGTACTGCCATGGGCAACAAATTCGGCACCAATTTCTTTAGCGTAATTGGCAATTGCTGTAGCCTGGCTAACACGTTCGGCACTTACCGAAAGGGGGTAGGTGTTGTTTTTTAATACGTTACCATATATAAGATAACGCACGCAGGTATTGTAAAAATTTTCAGTTTCATCAACCACGTGGTGTGATGTTACGCCCATTTGGTAAGCGCGTTCTTCAACACCTTTAAGTTCTTCCTCGCTAAAACCACCTGTATTTACAATTACCGAGTGAACCTCGTAACCCAGATCGCGTGTTAAATAAATGCAGCAAAATGAGGTGTCTAATCCGCCGCTGTATGCCAGTACTACTTTCTTTTTGTTCATGGTATGTTTATCTCAGAGACACAAAATATTGTGTCTTTACATTAGTTGATGTTTTGTTATGTAGAGGCGCAATATCTTGCGTCTCCAATTATTTTAGTTAAACACTACAATTTTCTCCATGCGTTTTTTGATCGCATTTTCAATGCGTTCAAGCAGTGTTGCCTTGTGCGTTATCTTCTTCATTTTTTCTTCGTATTGCTTTTGTATCACTTCCGGATCAAAAAGCATTGCGGTACACATACAATTCTTGCGATCCTTACTTGTCAAAATATCATAGTTTACACAACTTTTGCAACCTGCCCAAAAGTTCTCGTCCTGGGTAAGTTCAGAATAAGTTACCGGTTCATAACCCAGCTCTGAATTTATCTTCATTACAGCCAAACCTGTAGTTAAGCCAAATATTTTAGCGTTGGGGTATTTCTTACGCGATAGATCGAATATTTTGTGCTTAATGGCTTTTGCTAAACCAGCTTTACGATAAAGCGGATTTACAATTAACCCTGAATTGGCTACGAAATCACCATGGCTCCAGGTTTCGATATAACAAAAACCTGCCCATGTACCATCTTTATGCAAAGCAATTACTGCCTTGCCTTCCAGCATTTTATTGGCGACATACTCCGGCGAGCGTTGTGCAATTCCAGTTCCGCGTGCCTTTGCCGATTCTGCCATTTCATTGCAGATCATAGGGGCAAAGTCTGCATGTTGTGCAGTAGCTACCGTTATATCAAAATCTTGTATGGTCATTATAGTAAAAGTTACCGTTGAATTATTGGCTTTACCGGCCAGTATAATTAGAGGGACAATGGTTAAAGAAGTTTAATAAGGCTTCTTTGTTTGGATGAGAATTAAAACCTGATTCAAACCCGCGGGATGAATACCCGTCGTCGGCTGGGGGAGAATAACAAAACAAAAGAAACTAAAGCAGCAGCAACCGGAGCAAATTTTGCTCTGACAGCCGTCATGTTTGAGTTTTCAATATTCATTTTATGAATTTGTTGTTTTTAAATTTTGTGCAAATTATTGCATAATAATTTACTTATGCAAGAAAAAACTTTTATTATGATATTCAGGTTGAATAATGCGTACAATTACTTTGCCTTTTCTGTCTCAGATGTAATATTTTGTTTCCTTTTGCTCACAATATCATCTATAATCATATTCGCGTGGATGCGGGAGTTTTCAATGAACCAAAGGTGTGTATCCATCCCGCCGCAAACCACACCGGCAAGGTACATGCCGGGCTGGTTGGTTTCCATTGTTTCGTGATTATACTCCGGTAGGAATTTATCTTTAGATAGTTTGATACCCAGTTTAGCCAAAAAATCAAAGTTGGGTTTGTAACCCGTCATGGCCATTACAAAATCGTTAGGTATTGTAATCAATCCTTCGGGTGTTTTAATATCAACCTCATTGTCCCGTATGGCTTCAAGGTTGGAGTTAAAATATGCTTTAATACTACCTTCTTTTATACGATTAATAATATCAGGCCGTACCCAGTATTTAACCCTGCTGCTAATTTCAGGGCCGCGAACAACAAGGGTAACCTCGGCACCTTTGCGGTAAGTCTCTAAAGCCACATCAATAGCCGAATTGCTTGAACCTACTACCACAACCTTTTGCAAAGTATAGTAATGTGGGTCTTTATAGTAATGTTTCACTTTAGGCAGGTTTTCGCCTGGAATATCAAGGTTTACGGCTATATCATAAAAGCCGGTAGAAAGAATAACCTTTTTAGCCTGATAGGTAGTTTTTGAAGTAGTAATAGCATAGCCACCGTCTATTGCCGTAACATTAGTAACTTCTTCAAATAAATTCAGGGGAAGATGGTTTGAGAGAGCAACCCTGCGGTAATATTCTAAAGCATCATTACGGGTAGGTTTATTATGTACAGTAACAAATGGTACGCCGCCAATCTCCAGTTTTTCTGACGTAGAAAAGAACGTCATGGTAGAAGGGTAGTTGTATAGCGAATTTACCAGGCAGCCTTTTTCTACAATTACAAAGCTAAGATTGGCTTTTTGAGCCGCTAATCCGCAAGTTAAACCAATTGGGCCGCCGCCTATGATAAGTATATCTAACATTAAGAGTCTTAAAAAAAACCAATATAGGACTATTGATTTTGTAGAATGTCAAAAAAAAGAAATAAAAAAAGGGTAAGCTACTTTTATCGCGCCGCTCAACTCTCTACCCTTGCTGCGTTCCCACCCTGGGGGAGTTCAAGAGGAGCTGGCCGTAAAAGACTTA
>JAQBNZ010000187.1 GCA_028288285.1 Mucilaginibacter sp. | reverse complement strand
GGGACGGCTTAATAGCATTGTTCCAAGAAAATCTTCGGAATGGCCAAACATTGCGATCAACGCAATTAAAATAAATGATACTGACACCTTATAAAAGTCCTTTAAGTAAAATCAACTATTAATTTATGATCGCATTAAGCCATTTATATCAGGCTTTCCAGCATTTGCTTCTGGTCTGTTGGTACTTGCCTTACTTCAAGCTCTATTTCTTTATTCAATAAGTCCCGTATTATGGTTATATCGTCATCACTAACTGCTACGGCTTTTGAAATAAGCCTGGAACCTTCTTTTGATCTTATCCCGCCAAAGTTTATCGACTGTATTTCGGGTACTTCATTAGCCATAATATAAGCATCTTTTACACTGTTGATAAGAAGTAATACTTTCAGGGTTTTATTTTTTTCATCATTTAAAAAAGCTGCCGCCTCTATTAATGATTTAATTAAGAGCTTAGTTCCTGCTGGTTTGGCCAGGCCCAAAGCCATTTTCATAAATTCATCCTTAGCTACTTTATCATTTGCTACTATCAGGCAATCAACACCCAATGCAGGGGTCCAGGTAAATGCAACCTGGCCATGCACTAACCTGTCGTCAATACGTGTTAACTTAATCATTCTGATTTTCTTCTTTTTGGAGGGTTAATAGTTTGTTTACGTAAACCATTTGTTCTTTAGCATTATCGAGCGACGCATTAATTACCTCATCAAGCGGGGTATTAATGTCAGCAAGTAAAACGTCAATAACTAATGGCAAATTAAAACCCGCAACTATGTGCACATTGGATTTTAATGCATGTTGTATTATCTGATTAGTAACACTTCCTCCAAGAATATCCGTAAAAACAACCAATTCGTCCTGGTCATTGACTTGTTCTAATATTTTTTTTATTTCTGCTTCTACCGAAATATTTTCATCAAGATATGCCTGTATTAAAAACACGTGCTCCATGGAGCCGATGATTATATCTAATGATGACTTTATCCCTCCAGCAAAGTTTCCGTGTGTGGCAATTATAAATCTTCGTATTTTATCATGTTTCTCCATACTGTGCTGTAATGAGATTTGGGTTTGGTTTATAAAAGGTTTAGGTTATAGTTATATGGTAAATTTATATTGTGCAATTATGCGGCAAACTTTAGCTAAATACTATTTTTAAGCCACTACATTTCCACTACTATAATTTAATGTGATGAATGTACTAAAATTATAGTGGATAAATTCTTCTCTCTGCTTACGTAAAATGGCTGATATGGAAAGTTTTAACAAAATAATATTAGACAAAAAGACAGGAATTTCACTACTGGTAGTGTTAATGTAGGGTCTTGAAAATCAATTAATAAATTGGAACATATTAGCTTTGTGAATAGCATGATTTATTAACCTTATAAATAGGTTAATAAGAAATACATTGTAAGCTTTAAACCATTAATTTAAAAACAACGTTTTATGAGTTTATCAATCAGAAAAAAGTGGATATTGTATTTAGTCTTTTTTATTCCATTTTTTCTTCATGCACAATCCGTAAAGGTAGTAACCAATCACGTGGGTTATGAGGATAGCAAAGCTAAAAGGGCTGTTGTTGTTGCTGATAGTAAGCTGGCTTTAAATTTATTTAACCTTATTAATGTTAAAACTGGTAAAGCCGCATACATAGGTAAGCTGGTGTTTAGCGGAGTAGTTGACAAATGGAAGAACTGGCAGTTCTGGACAATTGATTTTAGTAAATATGCCGAGCCGGGAACTTACAAGATACAAATTGTTATGCCAAAAGGAATTGTATCCTCTTATCCATTTATAATTGGAAAAAATGTATTGGAGAAAGCCACATTATCTGATGTGATATATTATTTTAAGGGTCAGAGAAGTTCAGGCTTGTTGGATAAAGCTGATCGTCATTTATTATTGTCGGGTAAAACAACAGATACTATTGATGCACATGGCGCCTGGTATGATGCCTCAGGTGATTACGGCAAGCATCTTTCCCATCTTTCATTTTCATCTTACTTTAATCCTCAGCAAATTTCTTTGACAGACTGGAGCTTATTTAAAACCTATGAGTTTTTAATAAATAGATCGGGAACTGATTTTCGCCAGTTTAACAGGAGATTACTGGACGAAGCCATGTACGGGGCTGATTACCTGGTTAGGATACAGGCAAAAAACGGATCATTTTACCGCTCTGTGTCAGCGCCCGGCGCCGGTAAATTGCCAGAAAGCAGGGTAATTCAGCCAGAAGAAGGAAGCTATAGGATCAAACAAACAAAAGAACAGTCTTTCAACAAAAATACTGAGAGTAAAAATTGGCGCAGTTACCAGGTAAGTTATCGTTCGGGAGGAGGAATGGCTATAGCAGCTTTAGCTATGGCCTCTGCTTACCCTATATCCGGAGATTTTAGCAATGCTGATTATTTAAAAGCTGCAGAGAATGCTTTTGGTTTTTTAGAAAAAGATAATGTATTGATGACCTATGATGGTAAAGAGAACATTATTGATGATTACACTGCATTAACTGCAGCAACAGAATTATATAAAGCAACCCGGAAAGCCATATACCAAACTGCGGCAAATAAAAGAGCCGATCAGTTAATGAACAGGTTGGTTTCATGGCAGAAATTTAAAGATTATTGGCGTGCTGATAATAATGACCGGCCATTTTTTCATCCGTCTGATGCCGGCTTACCGCTGGTTAGTTTACTGTACTATTATCCTTATGCAGCCCCCGATGTACAGAAGAGGATAAAAAATACAGTGAAGGAATCAATGCAATTTGAATTAAATATCACGCATGAGGTGAACAATCCTTTTGGCTATAGCCGCCAGTTGGTACAGGATACTTTAGGAAACAAGCGTAGCTCCTTTTTCTTTCCGCATGGAAGCGATGCTTCCCCGTGGTGGCAGGGCGAAAATGCAAGGCTTTCCTCTATGGCCACGGCTGCAAGGATGGCTGCAAATCTTTTTAAGGATGATAAACAGTTTCACGACCGTATGGAAAGCTTTGCACTTGACCAATTAAACTGGATATTAGGTTTAAATCCTTATGACGCCTGCATGTTGCAGGGAACAGGGCATAATAACCCAGCCTATGGCTTTTTTGGAACGTTTGAATACACAAATGCACCCGGCGGGATAGTAAATGGTATAACATCAGGTTTGAACAATGAGGATGATATTGACTTTAACCTCTCGTATGCCACAACAGGAAAAGATTACGATTGGCGGTGGGCCGAGCAATGGCTTCCGCATGCTGCATGGTACTTGTTAGCTATTTCAGTACATGAATAAATATGAACCATTAAAGATCAAAAAGATGAAGAAGTACAGTATCCGGTTAAGTATCATTTTAGTTTTATTGTTAATGCTTCCCGGTTTTACATTCTCCTTTGATGAGCATAAAACGCTGGCTATTGGCGCTGCTGCACCTGATTTTAGTTTACCTGGCATTGATGGTAAAACCTACACGCTTCAATCTTTTAAAAAAGCAAAAGTGCTTGCCGTTGTTTTTATATGTAATCATTGTCCAACATCTCAAGCTTATGAGAACAGAATAGTTAAACTAACAAGCGATTATGCGGCAAAAGGTGTGAGTGTGATTGCCATTAACCCTAATAATCCCAATTCTCTTCGCTTGGATGAGTTAGGTTACAGTGATGTAGGAGACTCTTTTGATGATATGAAAATACGTGCACGGGACGGAAAATTTAATTTCCCTTATTTGTATGACGGGGAAACAGAAATAGCCTCAAAAAAGTATGGCCCCGTTGCTACCCCTCATATTTTTATTTTTGATAAGGATAGGAAATTACGCTATAACGGACGTATTGATGATATGGAAGATCCGGCAAGAACGCCGCATTCTCTTGATGCGCGCAATGCCATTGAGGCCCTGTTAAATAATAAAGAAGTACCTGTACCGGTTACAAAAACTTTTGGGTGTTCCATAAAATGGGCTGAAAAAAGTATTTGGATTGAAAAAGCAGCAATTGAATGGGCCAAAGAACCTGTAAAATTAGATACCATCAATGAGGCAGGCATAAAAGATGTACTTAAAAATCATTCGGATAAACTGAGGCTGATCAATATATGGGCCACCTGGTGCGGGCCATGTGTAGCAGAATTTGCTGATCTGGTTACTATCAACAGAATGTACAGAGATAGAGGAGTGGAGTTTGTAAGTATCAGTACAGATAGCCCTGTAAATAAAGATAAGGCTTTGAAGTTTTTACAAAGAAAACAGGCATCTGGCACCAATTATATTTTTGTTGGTGATGACAAATATAAAATGATTGAAGCTATTGATCCAAAATGGGAGGGGGCATTACCTTATACTATTTTGGTTGAGCCGGATGGTAAAATAGTATATACTCATCAGGGAGCCATTGATGCGGAAGAATTAAAGAAGATCATTTTTAATAACCAGATGATCGGGAGGATTTATAAAGAACCTGCTTTAAAGCAATAAACGTTATGAGCAAATTATTATTTAGGAAAGTCCTGGTATTAGCTTTAATTATTTTCACGCTGATCGGATTTAAAGTTAAAGGACAAACCAGTAATTTTAAAGTGCTTGTGGTTGCTTCACAGGCCAAAGATCATTGGAAAAGTATATCAGCAGCTAAGCAATTTTTTGAAAAACTGGGCACCGATAACAATTTTAGCGTGGATTTTACTGACGATACCAGCAAGATTAACGATGCTAATTTGGCTAACTACCAGGTGTTTGTAATGTTTCATTTAGCGCCTTTTGATATGTCGGCAAGCCAGCAGGCGGCTTTACAGAAATTTGCAGAACAGGGTAAAGGTTGGGTAGGTATCCATGCAGCCGGGCTTACAGGTAAAGAATTTTTAGGGCCTAATCCAAAATCGCCATACTGGCAATGGTTTGAAGATTTTATGGGAGGCGTTTCTTATTCACCTCATCCGACCTTTCAGGACGGAACAGTTGTAGTGGAGGATCATACTCACCCTGCAACAAAGAATCTCCCGGCAAAATTCTGGTTATCTGACGAATGGTATGAGTTTAATAAAAGCCCGAGAGGTAATGTGCGCGTTCTGGCAACGGCAGATGAATCAACCTATAAACAGAATAAACCGATGGGCGATCATCCCATTATTTGGACGAATGAAAACTTTCATCGGATGATCTACATTGGTGTAGGGCATTCGCCAACGGCACTAACTAACCCAAGCTATGTCATATTAGTCCGCGATGCCATATTGTGGGCAGCATCAAAATAAATTATAAAATTTACAGATCAACTCAATGAAGTCTACGAAAAAATTAATGCCGGTTTTAGTTCTTTGTTTATTTAATCTTAGCAATGTTTGGGCACAAAAAACCAAATTTAAAGTGATAGCACTTTATGAAAATGGAGGGCACCATATTGAATACTCAATGGCAGCGAAGGCTTGGCTTGATAAGCTGGCGGCTGACAGCAACTTCTCTATCGATTATATTCAAAATACCGATAAAATAGATGAAGCTTTTTTAGCCAATTACCAGCTGTTTATTCAACTGGATTATCCGCCTTATTCCTGGAAAGAAAAAGCCGTAACAGCTTTTCAAAATTATATTGAACAAGGTAAAGGGGGGTGGATCGGCTTTCATCATGCTACCTTGTTGGGCGAATTTGACGGCTATCCTATGTGGCAGTGGTTTAGCCGGTTTATGGGTGATACGAGATACAAAAATTATATAGCAACATTTGTAAAAGCTAAGGTAAATATAGAAGATAAGGTACACCCGGTAATGAAAGGAGTTTTTCCCTCATTTATAGTAGAAAAGGAAGAGTTTTATACCTATGAAAAAAGCCCCTGGCCAAATGTGCACGTATTGGCTTCTGTAGATGAATCAAGCTATGTGCCGGATTCTAATGTTAAAATGGGTGACCACCCAGTGGTATGGACCAACCCGAACTATAAAGCACGCAATATTTACATTTTTATGGGCCATTCGCCAATTTTATTTAAAAGTGAAGATTACAAGACATTATTCCGTAACGCCATTTTTTGGGCTGCGGGCAAGTAAATTGCTGATATCTGTATAGTAGTAATGCTAAAACTTTTTCAAATTCCATTTTACAGAATGCAGCATCCTGAAATTATCTTTTCTAAATGTGCATGGCTTTAAAAGTTTATTAGGCTGTATTACCAATTGATAGCATTTTTTACCTGTTTTAAGACAGTAAGTTTACAGTAGGCGCATTTATTAACGGGTGTAGTGTTAAAATAGGGCTTGGTAATTTAAGTTTTAAGCACTCTGTCGTGATATTTGGATAATGCTTTACTTAAAACTGATAATTATCAAATAATTAAGAATAGATCATGTTGAAAAAACTGTTTTTTATTTCATTCACTCTGCTTCCGTTTATCAGTATTGCTCAAATCGATAATCCTCAAATTTCCTTTCCTATGAAAAATGGGATCATATATTTTGAGAAAAATTATAACCTAAATGGAGGTTTGCAAAAAGGGGAATTGTATGAAAGGGCTTTAAAGTGGTTAAAAAATACTTTCCCCATTCCTGGGAAAAGCATTAAAGTATCGGATAAAAAAAACGGTGAAATTTTAGGTTCGGGAATTTTTAAAATTATAACCAGTGGCTCTGGTAATTATTACTGGGTAAGGTTTATGGTAAACATTACAGTAAGCAATGGCAATTATTCACTTAAGGTTTATAATTTTTACGAAAAGCCCATCGAAAGCGGAATATCAAATGAGTATTCAAAATTAGAATACAGGTGGTGGGATTTTAAGCAGGGCAAACCCTGGTCAACCGAAGACCAAATGCTTTTTAAGGGATTAGACGCTGATATTAATACGATGATGGCTTCCCTGGAAAAAGATATGAGGCAATAGTTAAAACACCCCTGATATAACGATAAAAAAGAAATAGATAATAACAAGACCTGTGTGAGTCAGTGGTATGTATTGACTCATGTTTTCAAATCAGATTAATCTTATGAAAAGAAATGTGTTAAAACCAGTTTTTTGCCTTCTGATGCTTTTACTGCTGAAGTCGATAGTGTATGCTCAAACACCCAGATTTAAGGTGCTTGCACTATACTCAACCAGGGTAGAACCTGATCATGTAGATTTTGCCAAGGATGCTATAAAGTTTTATACTAAAATGGCAGCCGAGAAAAATTTTGCTTTTGATACGAGTACTAATTGGGAAAATTTAAATGATGAAAATTTAAAGAACTACCAGGTTGTGATATGGGTTAACGAGTTTCCTCATAATGAAGAAGAAAGACGATCTTTTGAAAAATATATGGAAAATGGTGGCTCCTGGCTCGGTTTTCATGTATCAGGTTATAATGATAAGTATACCAATTGGCCGTGGTTTGTTAAATTTATGGGAGGGGCTGTATTCTATAATAACAACTGGCCACCTTTGCCTGCCAAACTAATTGTTGATGATAATAAACACCCGGTAACCAGGCATTTGCCTCAAAAATATATTGCCCCCATAAACGAATGGTATGGATGGAAGCCCAATCCGCGCGAAAATAAGGATGTTAAGGTACTGGTTACACTTTCTCCTGCAAATTATCCATTAGGCAAAAAGGATATTATTAGAAGTGGTGATATACCTGTAGTATGGACAAATACCCGGTACAGAATGTTGTATATTAATATGGGGCACGGGGATCAGATATTTAACTCAAAAAAACAAAATCAAATGTTTGAGGACGCTCTTTTATGGCTTGCAACAAAAAAATAAGCGGCTAAACAATAAGGCATCCAAAGGAATCAATATATAATAAGCAAACTCAAGGTTATAGATTTTTAAATTAACATAATGATAAGAACACCTTTACTTTATACATTTTTAATCTTATTACTAAGTATAGACCAGGTCTATGCGCAAAACAATAATGAGATATATCCGCTTGATCCGTTGACTGCAAAAGAAATGAGAAAAGTTGTCCAGATTTTGAAAGACAGCAAAGCAACAACGGGTAAGGATATTTTTAACATTATTAACCTGAAAGAACCACCTAAGAAAGAGGTTTTGGCCTACAAACCAGGTGCTCCTTTTAGACGTGAGGCTTTTACCAGCTTTTATGATTATAGTAAGAATGGAGTTACAGAAGCAGTTGTAGATATTAATGCCGGAAAAGTGATTTCTGTTAAGAATATTCCAAATGTGATAGGAATGGGGCTTGAAGCCGACTCGGTAGCAAACAACATTGTAAGGAAAGATAAAGCATGGAGAGCAGCATTAAACAAAAGAGGGATTTCAATTGATTCTGTAACTCACCGCAGTATTTTTACAGGTGATATGGGAATTGGTCCGGTAGGGCATCGTGAGCAACTGGTAATTGCAAGGCGTAAAGGAAATAATATTGACATTGAAGGCTTAATGGCCTACACAGACTTTACTACTGGTAAAATATTGAAGATAGTGGATGAAGGTAATAGCTTCAGTGGAATGGTAGACCTGAATTATTTCAATAAAGATTCAATAAAAGAGGTTTTTAAAGGCCCAAAACCAATCATTATCACACAGCCTGAAGGACATTCATTTCAGGTTAAAGGGCATGAAATAACCTGGCAAAACTGGAAACTGCGCTATGGAGTGGATAACCGTGAAGGACTTGTTATTTACGATGTTCGCTATGTGGATAATGGAAAAGAGCGTTCTGTGATGTATAGGGGTTCGATGCCTGAAATGGTTGTTCCTTATGGATCTCCCGATCTGTTCCAGGCATCTTATAATTTCTTTGACGCAGGTGAATATCGCCTGGGTCAAGGTACAGCCAGGTCATTGAGTCCGGGTGCCGATGCACCTGAGAATGCTGAATATATGCCTGCTATTTTGCATAAAGAAAACGGAACACCTTTCCAGATGGATAGAGCCGTAGCTGTATTTGAGGAATATGGAGGAACATTATGGCGCCATGGTACAGTATCCCGAAGAGCTACCAATCTTGCTATAAAGTATTATACCATGATTGAAAATTATGATTACGCTTTTACATGGCGATTTAAAGAAGATGGAACTATAGATGTAGATGTTGAATTGACAGGGATTGTGGAGGTTAAGGGTGTTCACAGGATTAGTGAGATGGATATGCCTGATAAAAAAGATCTTTCTTATAATGGAAAATCATTCGGAACACTTGTGCATCCGCATGTAGAGGCCATAAATCACCAACACTTTTTTGTTTTTAGAATGGATATGGATATTGACGGTGCACAAAACAACAGCGTGCTTGAAATGAATACCAAACTGGTGCCTCCGGGTACACAAAACCCTTACAATAATGCATTTTATGTTGAACATACAATGTTCAAAACAGAAAAGGAAGCACAAAGATCTGTCAATTATGAAAGTGCCCGTAATTGGCATGTGATAAATAATGCAGAGATGAATGCGCTGGGGCAGCACATCGGCTATATGCTGATGCCGGGAATACAGGCTAAGACATTTGTTCCCGAAGGTTCTTTACTCAGAAAAAAAGCTGGTTTTTTAAACCACCAGATATGGGTTACACAGTATCAGGAAGACGAAGTATATCCTGCCGGAAAGTACCCTGCCAGTAACAAAGTGTATGACGGCTTGCCTGAATGGACATCTAAAAACAGAAGTATAAATAATAATGATGTTGTACTGTGGTATATTGCAGGTATTACACACATTGTAAGGCCCGAAGAATGGCCAGTTATGCCAGTTCATCATATGGGCTTTTCACTTATGCCTTTTGGATTCTTTTCAAGCAACCCTACTATGGGTATCAGTAATCCTGATTTCATAAAAAAACAGTTCAAGGAAGTAGTCAAGAAACAACCTGATTCTTCCGATCCCGTAATTGAACATCAGTAATAAAATTATTCTTGTGCAGTCAGTATCAGTTTCTTAAACTAGCACTGACTGCACATTTTGTTTATATAATACATTGCTAAATGATCAGGATTAAGGCATCCAAATATCTGATCTTGCAAGCAAAGGTTTATGCCAACCGCTGCATATATTGTGAACGGAACAGCAAAGGCAGTATACTCCGGCTACTGAACCATTAACCAGCACTATTCAGTATGGTTGATAAAATAGTTAGTTTGTTATATTAATTAAAAAGTCATACAGATTAATATCTGTAGATAGCTGCAGTTTTTTGCGAAGTCGATACCTGCTTATTTCAACACCTTTTAGTGAAATATTCAAGAGTTGCGCTATTTCTTTTGAAGTTAGGTTAAGCCTTAAATAAGCACAAAGTTTCAAATCAGTGGAGCTAAGACTCGGAAATTTGCTTTTCATGGTAGATAAAAAGTTATTATGTACCTGGTCAAAGTATATAGCATATTGATTCCAGTCGTCGTCCTTTTTTTCTGTATCACTTAGCATTTTAAATACACTTCTAAACTGATAAGACAGATCAGGCATATTCAACTTTTTTATCAGGGCCAGCATTTCCTCTTTAATGTTCAACAACAGGCGGCCCCGGTCAACCAGGTGCATTGTAATACTAGCAAGTTCCTTGTTTTTATAATCTAACTCTGTCTCAAGCTTATCATTTTTTAATGCTATAATTTCTTTTTCATTTCTGTCCAGCTCTAACCCATGCAAATAATTTAGTCTTTTTTGTTCCTCTTCATGCTTTTTTTGATGCAGGTCAAATCTTTTTTGCTGTGCTTTTATAGCAAAATAAAAAGCGCATATCATTATTGAAAAATAAAATAAATATGCCCAAATGGTTTGATACCATGCTGGTTCTACTATAAAAGTATAAGTTACAGGAGGAGAGGCATTCCCCAAATTGTTGCGTGCCTTAACTGAAAATGTATATTTGCCATATGGCAGATTAGTATAATCCTTTTCAGTTTTTACCGACCATTTTGACCATTCTTTATCAAAGCCAACTAATTTGTAAGTAAATTCCTCATTGCTTTTCTGGGCAAACAGGGTAGATGAGTATTCAAAATGAAATGAGTTCCAATGATTGGATAACGTTGTGATTTGTTTGGTGTTTTGAGTAGAAGATATCTGATTATTTTTCATAAAATAACCCCCAAAGATCAGGCTGTCTTTTTCTGCAATAGTTTTTACGGTGGTTAATAATACGTTAAGCTTACTCTCTGATTTAACATATTGCCTGTAATTTAAATGAAATACACCATTATTTGAACCTATGAAAATGTTTTCCATATTATATGGATAAATATACTCTGACCCTTTTACCGTTTTACCAGCCAGTTCAGGAAAGTAGATAACGTTATATGAACTATTAGCTAATGAGTTACTATAATCAATAACTCCCACACGCTGATTACTAACGAACCAAATATTGCCGGAAGCGTCTTCCGTTAAATAATCAATAGTGGCATTGCCAAAAACTGGTTTAAAAAAAGCGGATGGTGTAAATTTATTTTTAACGGCATTGTATTCGTATATTCCCTTTTGAGAGGCAACTATAACTCTATTTTTTATAAAGTAAACATGGTTATTTAATATAGATGGCAGTCCGCTTCTTTCAGTGTATTGTGTATAGTTTACAATTCTTTTTCTGTCAATAGATAGTTGTATTTTAAAAACACCTCTATATGGATGAGTTGCCCATATGAAATTATAATTATCATTTGCCAAATTTCCCAAAGATTCATACATGCCGCTGATCTTTCCATCATTCTTAAAATTACCATCTGTATATTTAATAAGCTGTAAACCGGTATAAGTTCCAGCAATAATATCTTGTGATGAGGGAATAGCTTTAAATAGCCATGCCCCTTGTCCGCTGGTTATAAGTTTAGCCTGGTTATCTCGTATTAGCATGGCGCCGTCCTGGTGCCCTACTAAAAGATGGTGGTTTATTTCGCTTAAGCTCCATACCTGCCCCTTGGTGTTGTCAACTTCTTTAAATATTCCTTTGCAGGTGCTCATATCTTTTTGCTGTGGATTGAGCGGCGCACTATATAAACCGTTTGATGTACCTATAAACAGTTTTCTATCAAATACGCTTATAGCATTACTTTTTATCTGATTTTCTTTACTCGGGTAAATATGTTTAACTGAGGTATTATAATTTATAAAATCCAATCCGTTTTCAAGGCCGAGCCATAAATTTTTATCATGGTCAAGCAATATGCCATGTATGTTGTTGTTCTGCAATCCCTCGTTATTTGAAAACCATTCAATCAAATTGCCTTTACAGTCAATTATAAACAAGCCCTTTGCTGTAGTACCAATGGCATATCTATCTTCTCCTATTTTTTTTGTGCAATTTATCAGGTCATTATACAAAATAGCATCAATAGCAGTTGGTTTTTTTATTAAGGTTGACTTATTTAGTAAAAAAAGACCCTTTTTTAAAGTAGTAACAAGTAAGGTGTCTTTATTATAATCCATAATACCTGTTACATGAAGGTTGGCTGTTTGTAATTTACCACAACAGGGTTGCCACCGGTAATCCTTAAAAACCATGAGGCCTATATCTTTATCTTCTGCAAATAATTGCGAACCTGCCTTGGCTAATAAACGCCATCCTCCCGGTGCATCAAATGTTCTTATCTCATTGTTCTTAAGCTCAAATATGCATTCAACCGTACGAAAGAATACTTCATTTTTAAAAAGAACAATATTCCATATATCAGCAAATTGTTTAGCCTTTTGTGGCATTAGGTGTTTTAATGAGTGATATTTTAAGATACCGTTATCATCCGGAAAAAAATATCCTATTTCGTCTTGTCCACCCACAAATACCTTTCCTGAAGGATCAACCGCTAACGATTTAATAGCTCCCATATTAGGTAGGGGGTAAGTTTTCCAGTAACTCCCGTCAAAGGTTAACAGCCCATCATTATTTGCAAAATAAAGAATACCATTTTTATCCTGATTAACATCCCATATTTCAGTGCCGGCATGATATTCAGCATTTGTGCAATTTTTAATAGCCGGTATTCCGATAGTGGACTGTGCAATGGCTGTGTATATTAAAACACGGCAAATAATAATAGATAAAATAGTTTTTTTCATTAATAAAAAGGGGATTTAAACAGCATCTTTATGAAACTTGCAGATCAATCAGTTAAAGCTGACTCAAAATTAAAGACCGTAATTTAATGAAACATTTATATTTAAAGGTAAGATGTTAATGATAAAAGCTAAGTAAAATGAAAAATGAGATTATTTTAAAGCTACAGCTGATGCTAAACTGGCTGTATAATTTATTTATGCATTTACGTACTCGTTAAAATACCAATTTTTATATTGATCTATTCTAATGTAGCTCAGAATATAGCATCTATACAAGAATTTCCTTCAAAAATTTGTAGATAAACGGTTAAAAGTGATATAAATATTTTGCTTTGATACGTTTTTTTGCCCATACAACCTCGTAATCGCTTGTTTTTATACCATTTTAAGCATTATATTATAGGTTGATTCATCAAATCTTGCCAGAATGTGTCAGTAAGCAATAGGTTTTTAGATGATTCTTTTAGGTTGTGTTAAAGTTTAAGAAGTTAGTTTTCGGATATGCATTTACCGGTTATAACACAATATTCAATTTTATAAATTCCACATAAATTTTGCTTAATCTTTAAAATTTTATGTCAAATTTTAATATTTCCTTAACAATTATTTAAGCATACCCTACATCACCACTACCAGTAGCCAAAAGCTGTGTGAGGATTAATATTTCATTGTATGTTGGAGCAATCAAATCTCTAATTAACAAACACAAAACAAATTAATTTCATGAAAAAACTCTACATGTTAGTTGTCATTCTGCTTAGTTGCGTCTTATATGCATCTGCCCAGGATGTGACTCTAAGGGGGACAGTGACAGATTCACAGAACCAACCTCTTCCAGGGGTCAGCGTAAAGGTGGCCGGTACCACTAAAAGTACCAGTACCAACGTTGACGGAAAATTTTCAATTAATGCACCAGCAAATTCTTCTCTGGTATTTACTTATGTTGGTTTTACAAGCCAAACCATACCTGTAAGCGGAAAAACGGTAATAGATGTTTCGCTTAAAAGTGACCAAAGGCTTTTAGAAGCAGTAACTGTTACAGCTTTGGGTATTGAACAAAAGACCGTTGCGCTTACTTATGCCACGCAAAATGTGTCTTCTGATGAACTTAACAAAGTTAAGGATGCCAACTTTATTAACTCGCTGGCTGGTAAAGCGGCAGGTGTAGTTGTTACCAAAGGAACTGGTGGCCCTGGTAGCCCAACCAGAGTGGAAATACGGGGTCAAAAATCAATTGGCGGAAATAGCGCACCACTTTATGTAATTGATGGTATCCCTATCGGCCAGGCAGCCGGGGGTTCCGCAACAGGCTTCGGAGGAGGTGATAGTCCTGACGCGCTATCACAGATTAACCCGGATGATATAGCAAGTATCGAAGTGTTAAAAGGTGCTGCTGCTGCTGCACTATATGGTAGCTCTGCAGCGAACGGTGCCTTATTGATCACTACAAAAAAGGGAAAAGCGGGACAAACGAGAATTGATTTCAGTTCTTCAGCTTCATTTGAATCACCAATAAACCTGCCAAGTACACAAACCACTTATGGACGTACCGTGCCTACACAAAACGATATGTGGGGTGCAAAGGTCTCAAACGGCAGTAACGCTTTTATTAAGGATTTTTTTAATACAGGGGCTAGCTATATTAATGGTGTTACATTGTCTGGCGGAAGTGATATTGCACAATTTTATGCTTCTTATGCTAATACAAGGGCTACGGGTATTGTGCCTAATAACTCTTTAACCAAGCATAATTTCACTATTAAAGGATCTGCCAAATTCCTGAATAATAAATTAACTGTTGATGGTTCAGTAAACTACATCAATCAGAAACAAGAAAACCCGCCGCGTGCAGGCTTTTATTTTAGCCCTATATTTAGCTTGTATTTATTTCCAACTGACGATAATTTCAGCAAATATGGCCTGGCCAATAACAATTACGAAACTTACAACTCCGTCCGCGGATTGTATGATCAAAACTGGCCTTACCAAAAGAATGAGGCAAGTACAAACCAAAACCCGTACTGGATCCAGTATAAAGATTTAAATGAAAACGCCACTACCCGCAGTATTTCATCTTTCAGAGCAAAATATGATTTTACTAACTGGCTTAATATCCAGGCTCGTACAACCTTAGATTCCTATAACTATAAAAACACGGTAAAAAATGCCGCAGGAACCGACAACATCGACGTTGGTGACGGTGGTGCCTTTACCGGAACCTATGGGGCATATACAGGCTATGGCACGCATTTATATTCCGACTTCCTGTTAAGTGCTAAAGGTAACATTATTAAAGATATTTCGCTTTCAGGTACTTTGGGTGTGAGTGATGACCGTACTTATGATTACAGTGAAGGCCTATCAAGCAACCAGAGTTTTGGCATGAAATTTCCGAATTTTTTTAGTATCAATAACTTTGATCCTGCTCATCCTTTTAATTATAATGAAAGTGAAACTAAGGGTATTAGCCAGGCGGCGTTCGGCACAGCCACAATTGGCTTTAAGGAAACCGTATACCTGGATGCAACCGCCCGTAATGAATGGTCGTATACTTCTCCCCAATCATTTTTTTACCCTTCGGTTGGTCTGTCATACATCTTAACCAAAACCCTCGGATCATCAGATATCTTGTCTTTCGCTAAAATAAGGGCGTCTTATGCAGAAGTAGGAGCACCACTTGGGCGGGGCGTTAATAATACAGACCCTCCTTATACGATCAATCACACCACCGGTTCAACAGACGCGAGGAATACGTTACCGTATTTTAGTGGGAGTACCCAGGCAATTATTAAACCTGAACGTACAAAATCAACTGAAATAGGAGCTTCGGTAACGCTTTTTGATAAACTGAATATAGATCTGACTTATTATGATGCCCGTTCTAATGACCAGATTATAACTATACAGGCCCCTACAGGTTCAGGAGCTCAGAACTTTGTCCTTAACGGCGGTGAGATCCGCAACTATGGCTTTGAAGGAACTGTTTCTTATAGGGCAAGTTTTGGCGATTTGAAATGGACACCTGCATTGAATTTTTCGCGCAATATCAACCAGGTTCGCCAGTTGAGCCCGTTATATGTAGCAGACACATATGTTGTCTCTAATTCTAGTAATTCAAGGCTTGTTGCTTCATTCCTTACACGTCCGGTAAACGGTAAGTACGGAGCATTTGGTGATCTGTATGGTCGTGTGATTCAGAAAAATGCTGATGGAACAATCCAGGTAGATAACCAGGGTTTACCAGTACTTTCTAAAGTAGATGAAACTTTTGTAGGTAATCCAAATCCTAAATTTATAGCAGGGTTTAATAATAATTTCCATTATAAAAGGCTGAATTTATCTTTCCTTATTGACGGCCATTTTGGCGGAGATGCATACTCATTAACGCAAGCATGGCTTGATTATAAAGGTTTGTCTCAACGAAGTGCAGCTGCAAGAAATGCAGGCGGCGTAATGGTAAACGGGAAATTAGTTGATGCGCAGGCTTATTATGGCAGAATATCAGGAGGAGGCAATTATCCCGCTGTAGATCAGTACAGGTATAGTGCAACAAATGTGCGCTTAAGAGAGGTTGCATTAGGTTATACATTCCCCACTGTTGGAAAAGTATTTAAGAACTTTAATATTTCTGTAACCGGCCGCAACCTGTTCTTCTTCTATAAAAATGCGCCTTTTGATCCGGAGCAAGCTATTTCTACCGGAACGAATGTACAGGGAATTGATTCTTTTGGTTTGCCGGCTACCCGTTCATTCGGCTTTAGTGTGAAAGCTTCACTTTAATGTTTATAATAATTATTAAAAAGATGAAAAAATTGATAAATAAAGCAAGCGTAAAGTTTGCGATTGGTTTAACGGTTATACTATCCGTTGCAACTTCCTGCAGAAAAGACATGGCAGGGCTCAATCAAGATAACAAGTTGATACCACGTTCTTTACTGGCAATTGACGGTAACGAAGCGAGTGTATTATTACCTGGTATGATAACCAATATTATATCCCCTGTGCACTGGCAGTATCAGCTACAGCAAAATCTTGGACAGGATATTTATAGCGGTTACATGATGACACCCACACCTTTTATTGGTAACGTTAATAATGTGACTTATGCTTTAGTTGACGGCTGGGTTAATTACATATGGGATATTCCCCAGGGGAATGTGCTGAATACCTGGCTACAATGGAAGCTATTGGGATATGATAAAAAATACCCGGATCTTTATGGTATTTCCTTAATTTGTAAAGCCTGGTCAGCCAGCAGGGCAGCAGATGCATTTGGCCCCATCCCTTATAGTAAATTCGGATCATCAACCAATGTTCCGTTTGATACTGTTCAGGAAGAATATTATGCATTCTTTGATGATCTTGATCTGGCAATTGCTGGTCTTTCAAAAGTTGAAGACGCAACTCCTTTGGCAGACCAAATTCTTTTTAAAAAGGTTGATAAAAGTGGGTTTGGCGGCGATTACGCCAATTGGATTAAAGCAGCCAATACCTTAAAATTACGTTTGGCCATACGCATAAGCAATATTGATCCAGCAAAAGCGAAAGCAGAGGCCGAGTCCGCAATAAGCAACAAGTACGGCCTTTTGGATGCTACTACCCCAGCATTTAGCGTTGTGCCCCCGGATTCCAATCCGTTATACACTATTACTAATGCCTGGGGCGATATCCGCATAGGAGCCCCTTTTAGTTCCATATTAGGAGGCTATAACGATCCGAGGTTAGCGGTGTATGCCGCTCCCGCAACTGATCCTGCTGCAAACGGGAAAATAATAGGAATCAGGCAAGGAGTTAAAATTGTTGATAAGGGTACTTATCAAGGCTTTTCAATGATGATTAATACTGTTACTACTCCAATTAAAATTATGGGTAAAGCAGAAAGCTACTTTTTAAGGGCAGAAGGTGTTTTAAGAGGCTGGAATATGGGGGGTGGTAGCGCCCAAAGTTTTTATGACCAAGGCATCCAGACATCCTTCACTGAAACCGGGGTGACCAGTGGAGTCGCTGCATATATAGCGGATGCAACATCAACCCCAGCAGCATATGTTGATCCCAAAAACACTGCTAATAATGCTCCTCCATTATCAACTACTACGATCAAGTGGAACGAGGTAGATAACTTTAATACTAAACTTGAGCGTATCATTACGCAAAAGTGGATTGCAGGATTCCCTGAAGGCTGTGAGGCCTGGGCTGAATTTAGAAGAACAGGTTATCCTAAGCTATACCCTGTAATTGTTAACAACAGCCAGGGGGCAATTCCTGCAGGAAAATTCATTAAGAGGTTTACTTATACAACTTCATTCACTAATGCTTCAAAAGCACAGGTGGATGCTGCTGTAAGTAAGAATTTTGGTGGTCAGGATAGTCCATATAAATCTTTATGGTGGGATGTTAATTAATTAGCATATTACTTCTATAAAAATTACATTACATTATCATCCCCTTCATTGCTAAGCAATGCGGGGGATGATTGTTTATAGCGAAATATGATTGATGGTGTTTTAATTAAGCAGGTAATGTTAATTTCTAATGCTTTAATATGTTGCTGCTATTAATGTTGTTCATACTTTTATATTACCTCTGTTGAATAGTTGTGTCAAGCGTATAATGCTTAATTTATTTCAATCACCAGCCGATACTTTATGTGCATCGGCCAAATTTCTAATGTCGCAAAGGGATTCATTCTCTTCATACTATTCATTATTAATTAACTGAAATGATTTTTCTATCAGCAGGTCTGAAATACCATGATAACACAATCCGAATTAGAGATACCAACGAATGGGCTATTTCATACTAATCATTTAATCCCTTTCCATTGAGAATTTGCTGCATATACTTTTCAACCCTCAACTCTCGGGTTTTGGATTGTTTGGGTGCAGAAAAATAAAGATTGTATGCTCTTTGCCGTCCCGGCGTTAATGCATCAAAAGCAGTTTTCAAGGCTTGGTTTTCATCTAATTTATTTTGAAATTCTTCAGGAATTGTGAATTCTGTAGTCTTTTTAAAAACCACTTGCAAACCGGCTTTTTCCACTTCAATAGCTTCAAAAATATAGGCTTTCAGGATGGGTTTCATCTCAACTATTTCCCGGACATTGGTGAACCGAATCTGGCGTGCCGCCTGCACATTCTCCGTTTGTTGGATCAGCATACCATTGGCATCATGTAGCAAAACACCTTTAAAAAACAAAAGCGCACAGTATTCTTTAAACACATGTATTAATACGATGTTACTTTTCTGAAACGTGTAACAAGGGCAACCCCACTTCAATTCTTCGGTCAGCCCACAGTCAAGAACGATCATTCTCAATTTCTCAATTTCTTCGTGCCACTTTTGGGCTTTACTAAAATAAAAATCAACCTTAGGATTCATGCTACTCTTTGTTATAGTTATTAGCCGTTTGTAAAAATTTAAACCTTTAGCGAGCCGCGGAAACCCCTGGCGGCGTAATAGGATTCTGCCCCGTTGTGATAAACAAAAACAGTGTCGTAGCGCCGATCGCAAAAGATGGCTCCACCAAGTTTTCTAATATCGGCAGGTGTTTTTATCCAGCTCGATGTTTTCAAATCAAATTTTCCAAGTCTCTGCAGCTCTCGATATTGTTCTTCGGTCAAAAGCTCAATACCCAGGGCAGTTGCCATATCAACAGCATTATTTTCTGGTTTATATTCTTTCCTCGACTCCAGAGCTTCACGATCATAACAAGTACTCCTGCGCCCTTTAGGACTTTCCACCGAACAATCATAAAAAGTGTATTCGTCCGTCTTTTTATCATAATCAACAACATCCGGTTCGCCGCCAGTTATTTCCATTTCATTGAGTGATCGCAATTTTTCAGCGTTAGCTTGCAGTTTTGCTTGTACTTTAGTCCATTCAACACTCTTATGGCGGCTCATGTTTTTCTCAAAACGGGCTTTCAATATGCCAAGCAGTTCTTCCTGTTGTTCTGCTGACAACTTGTTTTTATTGTTACTCATACCTATGGATTTATGTTTTCGCGGCGTCTTTTGTAAGGTATCGATCATAAAAACGACCAGTGCCTTTTGCATCGATTCTGCCTACAATTGCCTGTACCGAATTTTTACTTAATTCCAGATTCGGTCGTAAATGGTAATGTTCTCTTGCTCCTATTGGAAGGTCTGTTCGATTTTCTTGATTTGAGTCGGCCATTTTCATTAAAAGTCTGGCAAAAGATCTCAGTCCTTCGGGGTCGCCATGAATTAATACTTCTTGCCATTTTTCTATTGCACCTTCAAACTCGTCTTTATTATCTGCAACAAAAATGTCCAAATGACCTGTAATTTCGAATCCGTAGCATTTCTTCCTTGCCATATTAAAATATTTATTTGCTAATTAACTGAAATAATTTTTCTATCAGCAGATCTGAAATACCACGACAAGATAATAAAAACAGTCTGCATAAATGGCCCAATAATGCCCTTTATGCTATCATCGCCGCTTGCCAGATGCGAAACAAGAGCGCCTGTCATAACAAAAAATAAACCTGCATAGGCCCATTCTTTAACAAGTTTAAATCGTGGAATTAAAATAGCTATCACTCAAAGTATTTTCCAGATGACAATGATGTACAAGAAATATAATGGATAACATAAAGGAACAATTAGATCAACCATCTCTATTGCATGAAATATTTGAGCCGAGCCACTTCCCAACATGCCAAAAGCAAAAAAACTTGTTGCAACCCAATAGATAATTAATTTTCTCATTTCC
>JAQBNZ010000184.1 GCA_028288285.1 Mucilaginibacter sp. | reverse complement strand
CCAAATGCAAACGCACTTAACTGGTTTGAAATTCCAGCAACCGACATTGAAAGAGCTCAAGGCTTTTATGAAGGCATTTTTGATATGGAAATGACACCTCTGCCGGAAATGATGAACATGAAAATGGCAGGCTTTCCAATGAACATGAATAGCGGTAAAGTTTCAGGGGCTTTGGCTGCGAGCGATTATCATCAGCCATCTGCTGAAGGCACTCTTATTTACCTGAATGCAAATCCGGAGATACAGGTGGTGATTGACCGTATAGAAAAGTTTGGAGGAAAGATTGTTATGCCACGTACAGAAATAAGTCCTGAAATTGGCTATATGGCATTTTTTATTGATACCGAAGGTAACCGTATTGGCTTACATGCACAGGCATAATTAACCTTATTATATATAACAATTCCTGTAGCCCGTTTATGCGGGCTATTTTTTTTATCAACATTTCCATTCCTAAAATTGCGCCAAAATTTCTATTATAAAGAGGCTTCATACCTGTATGTCAATTAATTGTTACTTGTTAATGTATAAACCTTTAGCTATTATATTTAAATTAGCCATATCAACTGATCAATTTTACGTATCTCATGAAGCAAAACCATTTACCTAAAAAATTACTAATATATAGCCTGCTGCTAATATTTAACCTTCAAACAATTAATACAAAAGCACAAGCCCCGGCACAAGCTAATGACCCTTACTTAGGCATTATCCCGGCACCTGCTTCGGTAAAAAAAGTTCCGGGTACATTTGTTTTTAGTCAGCTTACACAGATAAAGGCAGATCTCCCAAAAGGAAAGTTTGCAGCCCTGCTTCACGATTTTCTTTTAAATAACAGGCATTTTAACAACAGGATATCCAAATACAACCCAAGACTTAAATCGGCCAGGGGCACAACTTTAACCATTACCTCTGTAGGTGCTAACAAACTACCAAAAGAGGGTTACAAACTTACAATCACTCCACGCCGTATAACCATTATTGGTAAAGATGCGGGCTTGTTTTATGGCATACAAACCTTTATGCAATTGTTCCCTGTTGAGGTTTCGGGCTCTGAGAAATTGCCTTGTGTAACTATTGAAGATGCACCAAGATTTGGTTACAGGGGAATGATGCTGGATGTTTCGCGCCATTTTTTTACTGTACCACAGGTTAAAAAAGTAATTGAGCTAATGGCCACCTATAAGCTTAATAATTTTCATTGGCATTTAGTTGATGGGCAGGGCTGGCGCATAGAGATAAAAAAATATCCAAAACTGACAGAAGTTGGTGGTTTTAGACAGCAAACCATGTTTGGTAACAATCGCGATTGGCCTGATGGCGTTTCATACGGCGGCTACTATACTCAGCAAGATATTAAAGATGTGGTAAAATTTGCCGCAGATCGTTTCATTAATGTTGTGCCCGAAATTGAGATGCCCGCACACTCTGATGCCGCGTTAAGGGCTTATCCTGAATTAAGATGCGAGCCACCGGCTGATACCAAAGTTCCATCGCGCGGGGTGAGCAGCATTTACTGCCCTACCGAAGAAACATTTACCTTTTTAGAAAATGTGCTTACTGAAGTAATGGAGCTTTTTCCCAGCAAATATATTCACATTGGTGGCGATGAGGCAGGTAAACAACCCTGGAAAGAATCGGCCTTTGTGCAAAACCTGATAAAAGAAAAAGACCTGAAGGATGAGAAAGGTGTACAAAGCTATTTCATACAGCGGATGGAAAAATTCATCAACTCAAAAGGCCGCAGCATTATTGGCTGGGACGAAATACTGGAAGGCGGCCTGGCACCAAATGCTACCGTAATGAGCTGGACGGGCGAAGAAGGCGGTATAGCGGCGGCACGCCAGCATCATAACGTAATCATGACACCGCAAACTACCGGTAATTATTTTGACCATTATCAAAGTGGCTCGCCGCAAGAACCTGTATCATTTGGCAGGTATGCGGTATTAAAAGAAACTTACGAGTATGATCCTGTATCAAAAGAATTAACGCCAGATGAGCAAAAATACGTAATAGGTACACAAGGCAACCTATGGACAGAATATGTGCCAACTGTTGCCAAACTGCAATACCAGATATTCCCACGTTTGTTTGCCCTGAGTGAAGTTGCCTGGAGCAAGCCAGAAAATAAGGATTACAGCAACTTTGTTGATGTAAGGCTGGCCAATCATTTTGCCCGGTTAGATAAAATGAATTATAATTACCGCGTGCCAACCGCCCTGCCGGTTATTGATACCATGGTAATAGGTTCGCAGTTCACTTATGCGCCAAAATCTGTTGTGCCTGGCGCCAAAATATATTACACACTAAACGGCCGCGATCCGCTGGATACCGACCTGGAATATACATCGCCAATAACATTTAACATACCTGTAAACGAAAAGCGGGAATTTAAAACAAGAGTGATAACCCCCTCAGGCAGAAGAAGCATAGCTACCAGAGTTTTAATGTATAACCGGGCATTAATACCTGCCGCAAACTATACTGTAAATAAACCGGGATTAAGTTATAAACTATTTAAAGCCAAATTTACCTGGGCCGATCAGCTAGATTATTTAACTACTAAAGACTCGGCAATTGTTGATAATTTAAACATTGAACAATTAAAAAAAGACAACTCAAACTTTGGCGTTATATATAACGGCTACATTAATATACCGGCCGATGGCTCTTATAATTTTACCCTTGCATCTTATAAAGATACGCAGCTATTTGTTGATGGTGATGAAATACATGAAAATGAAGGCATAATGCCACTTGCCAAAGGCTTCCACAAAATAAAGGTGAAATATATTTACAATGTGCCTGTACAAACGCAGGGTGGCAGAGCAAGGCAAACACCATTACATGTATTTATTACAGATCCATTAACCCAAACCAAAAAAGAAATAGACGGTTCAAGCCTGTATAATTAAGTCTGGGTATCTAACCATGGGTTTCGATTTGTAAGCCAATGGGATACATAATAACCAAACTGAATAAGTTGTAATGAATTAAACCCCTTTAGTAAAGCTAAAGGGGTTTAACTTATCTTATCATGTAACAATTATGTTACATGATTAATGTTGGCTGTTGCAAACAGCTGACATACAACTCTTTTAATTTATATTTACACTATACCCCCCAAAGAAACCTTTAATATTTTTTGATTTTACTTTAATAATAGTGCTCACAGTTAGTATTCTAACAGTTAGTCGCTCATTAAATTGCCAATATGCCTGTTATGAAATGTGTAAGTAGCCAAGTTAAGCAGGTATTATTTCTTTTACTTGCAGTAATATTAACATCCTCATGTGGCAGAACATCACATCAGGATATGATTGATATTCTTAAAGATAAGCAAGCAAAATATGATGATCCTGCAAATTCATATTCACCCGCTTCACAGCTTAAGTATTACAGCAATTTGCTTAAAACAATAGATGGCGACCGACAGATACCATTACAGTGCTTAAGGGCTTCACTTCTTATTAAAGTAGGGAAAGAGCAGGATGCAGTATCTATTTATGAAGATGAAATTAACCGGGTATCATTAGCTATCAAAAAAGATCTGTTGCCCGAAATGGCTATAGCGTACATGCGCCTGGGCGAACGTAATAATTGCATGTTAAATCATAATGGTTCGTCATGTATCTTCCCTATAAAAGATGGCGGGGTGCATTTGGTTAAAACCGGTTCAATAAAAGCGATTGAAGTTTATGAGCAAATTTTAAAGGCAGACCCTAATGATCTTGAATCAAGATGGTTGCTAAACATTGCTTTTATGACATTGGGCAAGTATCCTGAAAGCGTTCCTCCACAATTTTTGATTCCCGGTTTAGATAGCGATGAGGGTATTAAAGTAAAGCCTTTTAAAGATATGGCTACAGATTTGGGTTTAGATATAAACGCCATGGCCGGGGGAGTAATAGCTGATGATTTTAATAATGATGGCTACCTGGATATTATAACATCGGGGTGGATGATTGGCGATAGCATGCATTACTTTCAAAGTAATAAGGATGGCACTTTCACAAATGTTACTACCAAAAGTAATTTGGCTGGTATAACCGGCGGCTTAAATATTCAGCAAACTGATTATAACAATGATGGCAAACTTGATATTTTTATTTTAAGAGGAGCATGGAATGGAAGTAAATTTGGAAGCCAGCCTAACTCCTTATTAAGAAATAATGGCGATGGCACATTTACTGATGTTACCACCAAAAGTGGGTTATTACTTTTTGAACCTACACAAGCCGCTGTTTGGGCTGATTTTAACAATGATGGCTGGCTTGATGTTTTTGTTGGTGCCGAAAGTACAGATTCAGTGAGCCACCCCTGTGCATTGTTTATTAATAATCATAATGGCTCATTTACCGATATTGCAAAAAAGGCGCATTGTGACATTAAAGCTTTTATAAAAGGTGTTACTGCCGCCGATTACAACAAAGATGGCTGGACGGATATTTATATATCATGCATTGGGCAGCATGGCTATCTGTTAAAAAATGAAGGCAAAACGGGCATGAATGTAAAGTTTGAAGATGTAAGTTCATCGGCCGGATTTACTGATAATAAAAGTGCAACCTTTGGAACCTGGTTCTTTGATTATGATAATGATGGCTGGCCGGATATTATGGCTGCCGATTACAATTTTTACAAGTCAAAAAAGAACCTGGGCTATTTTGCAGCTGCAAAGGCCTTGAACAAACCTGTGCCAGGTGCCGGAAATATTTATTTATACAAAAATAACCATGACGGCACTTTTACTAATACCACTAAAGAGGCTGGCTTGGATAAAGTAGTGTTTGCAATGGGCTGTAATTTTGGCGATATTGATAATGATGGCTATTTGGATATGTACTTTGGAACAGGCAACCCAAATCTTAAATCACTTATACCTAATAAATTATTTAAGAATATTAATGGCAAAAAATTTGTTGATGTTACCACATCAGCACGTATAGGCACATTACAAAAAGGCCACGCTATAGCTTTTGCCGATTTCAGGAACATAGGCAGACAGGATATTTTTTCAAAAACGGGCGGAGCTTTTAGTGGTGATGCTTACACAAGTTCATTATATGTAAATCCGGACCAAAACAATAACAACTGGATAAGTTTAAAGCTGGAGGGTGTAAAAGCCAACAAACAAGCTATAGGCAGCCACATCAAATTAACATTCACCGAGAACGGCGTTAAGCGCAGTGTTTATAAAGATCTAAACTCTGGTGGTAGTTTTGGTTCATCGCCATTAAGGCAGGAGATTGGAATTGGCCAGGCTACATCCATTGATGAAATAGAGATACAATGGGCAGGCACTAATAAAGTACAGTTGTTTAAAAACATTGCACCTAATCAGTTCCTGCACATAACTGAAGGCAATAAAAAACCCGAAGTTATTAAATTGGCAAAGCTAAGCTACAAAGCAAAACCCGGCATTGCGGTTTGTAAGCCAATGGAAACCATGGCGGCTAACTAAAGAAAAGTATTTCATAAAGTAAGGGCTTTATTTTACTAAGCTATGCAGCATATAAGTTCTGGCTTAATTCTTCTTGCCATTCTCAACCCGTTTAACCTCTTCCCTACGGTCCTTACTAAAATCGAAATTGTTAAATTCTTTTGTTTGAGGAAGATCTACCGTAAAACTATCCATCTGGTCAACTTCAATGGTAATATTCTCTGTTAACAGATCAATAATATGCCCGCCCCTCTGCTTATCATCAGACAGGAAATGAAAATGATAGCCGGTGATGTTTGGCCCATCCATAAACGCGGGAATACGGTACCCTACAAGCGTACCGTTGGTATTATCAAAAGTAAAAAACTTTTGCAGGGGCAACATATTTGCAAGCGGGCTATACGGCTTTTTAGTAACAGGCGGGAAAGCCCGTGTTTTTATCGTCTTAAATGATCCTTTTATACGGATAGCATATATACCATTCTGGTTAGGCATCACGCTATCCAGATAAGCATAAAGCTTATTCTTAGTCAACTGAACTATGGTTTTAAAGGCTTTATCAGCATGAAAAAAATTTACTACCGAGAATGGGGTAAGTTCACTATCTTTTACCTCGAAGGTTTTGCCCGTGTGCTGCGTTTGGTAGATCTTTCCATCTAAAACAAGTAACTCGCCATCCAGCTTATCGGGGGCGCCCAAACCAAAATCGCCGTGTTGCTTTAATTTACTGTATGGATAATAGCCATCATATAACCCTCCTATAAAAGCGCTGGCATGGCCGATAGTGAAGAGAGTATTTTGTTGAGATAGTTTCTTTTGTGCATAACTATTAAAACTATAAAAGCATAGCGTTGCCAGCAAGCCATAATAAAATTTGTGAAGGGCCATTAGGTTAAATTTGCATAAATATACATGATTGCCTGGTAAGTGAAGTACTTGATTATAGCAAGTAAATATCACCTTGAACAACTTTAACCGCGATATGCGAAATAAATAAGACTAATCTTTAAATGAAATAGTAAAAACAGCACCTTCATTTGGCTTGCTGTTTAATGATATGTGCCCCCCCAAACTGGTAATGTGATTATAAACAAGATACAACCCAATACCTTTACTATCTGGATGATCATTGAATCTTTGATTAAACCCAAAAAGTTTACCTTTTACCTTATCCATATCAAAACCCACCCCATTATCGGTAAAAATCAATTGCTTAATTCCTTTTTCCTTGGTTGAACGTATACTAATAACCGGTGCAATGCCAGGTCGCGTATATTTAATTGAGTTAGTAATTAAGTTAAGAAATATACTTTCCAGATAAGCCTTATTAAAATTGATTTTATCAAACACTGAAAAATCTATATTGATGGTTGCTTTTGAATCTTTAATTAGGGCGCTAAGTGAATGCAGCACCACCTTTAAGCATTTATCCAACTCAATTTCCCCGGTTTGCACGGTTAAACCATCATTTGCGGTAAAGGCATCAACGTAGGTATTCAGGGTGACTTTAAGACTTTCAGTAGCCGATTTTAAAATATCAATAAACTCAAGCGTTTCGGTATCCTGAATTTTGGATATATCCAACATCTTAAAAACCATTAGCAAATTATTAACAGGCGACCGCAAATCATGTGATGTGATATAGCTAAGTTGTTTTTGGTCGTTATTAATTTTAGTAAGATTTTCAATTAACCGGATGCGCTCCTCTTCTATTTTCTTTTTATGAGTAATATTTTTGGCAATAGCATAAACTATTTGCTCCTCATCAACAGGCATTGATGTCCATGATAACCAAACTATTTCTCCATTCTTTTTTACATATCGGTTCTCGTAGTTTAAAAGAGGAATATCCAATTTAAGATTCTCCCTATGCCTAGATGTTATATCACGATCCTCATGATATATAAACTCGTTTATGGGAAAAGCATACAACTCCTCGTAACTGTATCCCAATAACTCACAAACTGCAGGGTTTATTTTTTTAAAATAACCATCGTAACCGGCGATGCATAGCAAGTCGGGGGTTAATTCAAAAAACCGGTTTAAGCTATAAGTTGCCAAATTTTCTTCCACATAGTTCACTCTCTCTTATACGTTTCAACATGGGTTTTTGTTGCAACTCTTGCCCAGCGGTCAGGAGTAGCTTCCGCGGGTTTAATTAAATTTAATACCCTCTAATATATAAAATTGAATATTATATTCTGAATGTGTGCCTGTTATATAAATATTTTTTTTACTAACAACGGAATATATATATCATTCTGAAACAGCATTTATAAATAGCACACAGTAATTTAAGCAGCAGACATGCCAGCTTTATTAATGCATATGCAAATAATAAAAAATATCATACAAAGCACCGCTGGCATTACCTTAAACAACAAAACCGCTTTACATATGTAAAGCGGTTTTGCCTGTTAATAAAAGGTCTTTTACATTTAAGCTGCCTTATTTTCGTTTGCAACATAAGCAGCCCAAAGTTCATCAACAGTCTTACCGGTCAGCTTCTTCCAGCTTTCATCAGTATAAGTATGGCTGCGCAGCTGGCTGTCAAGTTTCTGAACAGTGCCTTTTTTTACATCTTTTTCTATCCACACCAAAAAACGGGCGGTAATGCGATAGGCATTATCGTAATGATGGGTAGGTTTTAATGCTGGCAGTATCCATTTTGCAGTTACATTGTCAACTCCATAAACATAACGTACATAGTCTGCAATACCTTCAGTAAGCCAACCAGGGCCGGCATTATCTCCGTAATCTTGTACTATATGCATCACCTCATGCGTAACAACATCTAAATCAGTTGGTTGCTTTAACATCCATTTTGGGTTAAAGCGGACAGTACCATCTGCGGTTGCGGCCACTCCATTATAATTAGGGTCAATAATGAAAACCACTTTTCGCAGTGTTTTTTTATTAAATGCTTTTGCTTCTTGTGGATAAACTTTAAAAAAGGCATCCTCCATGCGTTGCTTAACTGCCCCGCCTTGTTTTACAAAAGTGCTATCTAAATCAACAAAGATGAGCGTATAGCTATCTTTAGTTATAGAATCTCGAGATATAAATTTACCTACCGTTTTCCAATCACCTTGCTGAGCATTTGCTTGTATACCAATGAACAGGCTTATAATTAATATGATTTTTTTCATTTGCTTTCTAAAACGTTTTTGAAGTCCAAAAATGCTTCTTATTGTTCTTTAGTGCAAATATGAGATAGATTTGTTACCTGGAATATTAAAAAAGCCGGCCATTAATATTTATCGTTTTTCTTTTCTTTAGGACTAAAACTGAACATTCTTGAAATGGTAAAGCCTAAACGGAACTGACCTTTACCCCAATCAGATTGTGTGTTAGACAGATAGTTTGATTCGGTGATTGCTTTCGCATTGGAGAATACTATGGTAAACACGTGCCCGCCGGTTTCTATCTCCAATCCTACACCCAGTGGGTCATAAAAAGCATCAGCACCGGTAGCATTGCTCCTAAATGAAGAGAAGGGATGCGCGTAGTCAACTACAATTCCCAGACGCTTGGTAACCTTTAAGCGGCCTGCTACCCCTAATGCAAACATATCCTTTTCATTACCGGCTACATACGGGAACACTGAATTATGGCGCACAAAGGTTGGCGAGATCTGTAATGAAAAAGCTGATGAGAATTTACGGGCTATTATAGCCTGCCCTACGTAAGCAAACCTATCGCCAAAGGTTTGGAAAGCTACATCATCGGTATAAGCCTTAACACCGGCCTTACCAAGCAAGGTAATAGCAACGGGAGATGAGTTATCAGAAGTTTGATGTAAAACTGCATATTTTAAACCCAGGTCTATTTGCTGGGCAAACTTGCTGCGGCCAAACTCAACATCCAAATTATTACTTATACCGTATTCAAACCCAATGTAGATGTCGCTTGAGTTATCCAACCCAAAAAAGGTTTTACCTCCACCCTGTGAGCCGGCAAAATCGCCAAAGCGGTGTATCACCAAAAAATTAAGATTTTTCTTTTTAACAGTTTCGGTAGTTGATCCCAAAATTAACCGGGTAGATTTAAATGTGGCTATAACGGGTTCATTTTTTGTCTCGCTTTTATTCATAGCGTTCATTAATGAGTCGGCCGCTGTAGTGCCTGTTGCCGGCTTGGTTTGTGCCCATAAGCCCGTGCTTATGGCAGTTATTATTAAAAGGGATAAGAATTTTTTCATGGTAATTTATTATTAGGATTTGGTTTACTAGCTGCAGTATAAGTTGCCGAAACATTCATTTTAATACTTTCGGCAATGTTTCTAAATACCAACCGGGGTATATCAATTTTATGATCAACGCATTTAACCATAAACTCTGATGCCATACTAATGGTACCGTTAGCAATAGTAAGCGTGCCATGTACGGTTCGGGGTTGCGTAACGCCATGCACATCAAGGTTGCCGGTTACTGTAACGGGGTAAGTACCATTCTTGGTAACATCTACATGCTCCTGTACCTTTCCTTTAAAGGATGCACGCGGATATTTATCGCTTTCCATATAGTTTTCATTAAAATGCTCTTGCATTCTTGACTTTCGGAACTGGAAAGAGCTGATGGGCACACTGAAGGCAATATCGCCCGTAGTTGCATTATAAACAGATGTGCCTGAAGTGCTTGAGGCTTTAATATCCTCAATTGGCGCACTTGAAAACAGATCAATCTTTACGTTTTTACAGGCATAGAGATCCTGTCCTGCCTGGTTTTGAATGCTTAACCAGGCAAGTAAAATAATTCCTATGTACTTCATATTACTTTTGTTTGGAAAACGAATTAAAATTGTAGTTAAACCCTACAGCTATACCCATCGACTGGAGGCTTACCTGGCTATATCCAACCGCCGCAAGCGGAATTTTCATATATGGCTGTACACTCAAACTCAGTTTTGTATTAAGCTGGCGTTCAAAATTCACATTTATGTTAGCTATGCTTAGCAAATAATTTTTACTGTTTTTAACCCGATAGCTTGGCGGTCCTGTATTTGCTGCACTGTAAGTATATTTATAGTTTTCGTATAGCATAAAGTAAGATGATAAGCCAGTGCCAACTGATATTTTGTTGCGCTGATTTTTATAAATCTGGTAGCCTACATTTATGGGAACATCAATCATACGGCAATCGGCAGTTACGCTTATTGGATTTTGTTTAAAGTTGTATGAGCTTGTGTAATTCTCAAAACCGGTTGTATACGGTTTTATTGAATATATAGCGCCAGTTGATATAGTAAATTTTTTTATCCCTACAGAAAGCTGCACTCCAAAATTGCTGCCCACTTTGCTTTGGCTGCCAAATGAATTAACGCCATTCAGATCTGACGATGCTATAACACCAATAGCAAATTGAGGACGGCCACCAAACGGCTTTACAATTTTCTTTTTAGGAGTTTTATCTGTTTCGGGCGCTGCTGTTACTGCTTTTTCAGTTGTTCTATTGGCTGCAATTTGCGGTGTATCATTATTTTTCGCAATAGCCTCTCTTTTACCTAATGTATCCGCAGAAACTGGTTTTGTCACAGCCGGGTTAACTGTCGCTAAATCAGGTGATGAATCATTTGCAATTTTGCCCTGTGCATTAGCGGCAGCATCTCGAGGCGGGGTAAATATCAACTGGTTAATTTTACCCGGTTTGTCTGCTCCTCTATTAGTATTAGCTAAGTTATTAGGCTGCATTTTAAGGACTATGCCTCCCTGCGGTTTTGTACCTTGATTTTGTGTATGTTCTGTAATTGTATCAGGTATGGCATTTACAGCCGTCTGTTGTTGCGAACGCCCGGTAGTGGTATCAGGCACAGCATTAGGCACTTTTTTTACAGCAACTTGCTGTTTTACCGGCTTATTAATAACGGTTGCCGGTTTAAAAAACCACCATCCAATTACTAACAATAACATTGCTGCAATGCTGCTTATAATAGGCAACCACATAATACGGCGGGGCTTTTTATCTTTATCAAGCATTTGCTCAAGAGCATCCCAATCCTCATCGTTGTAAGAGAACTGACGGGCAGGGTCTTCCAGTTGCTTTTTAAAAATACTATCTATTTTATCCTGCTCGTTCTTCATTTTCTTATACCATTACTAAAAAAGGCATTTTTTATATCCGAGCCACACATAGCTACTATCGAATTATAATCCATACCTCTGTTGTAGTTTTTATTATTTGCAGCCTCATCTGCTTTTAATATCATGTATTTTAATTTTTGTCGTGCTTTATGCAGGTTTGATTTTGATGTACCTGCACTAATGCTCAACATATCGCCAATTTCTTCATGCGAGTAACCGTCAATAGCAAAAAGATTAAACACCGTACGATAGGCCTGCGGCAGTTGTTGTACCATTGCCAACAGGTCTTCATAATTTAAATTCCTGTCACTCAATTCCCCATCAGTCAAATGCTCTGCTTTGTCAAGGTCTTCAGTATAGGCCATTTTTAAATTAGCCCTGTAATAATCAATAGACACATTCATCATGATGCGGCCAAGCCATGCTTTAAATGGCCTTTGCATATCAAACCTGTCTATATGGTTAAAAACTTTAAAAAAACCCTGGTTCATTACTTCGGCAGCTTCATTACGGTTACTGGCATAACGCAGGCATATCCCCATAGAAAAACCATAAAATGCTTTATAAAGCATTTTTTGAGATTTTCTGTCCTGTTTTACACAGCCATTAATCAGTTGATGTAACTCTTCTTCGCCCATATGGGTTATTAAATCATTAATTTACCTCTAAACCTGCCCTTTCTTTAAGCATCACGTTATTTACCTGTTAAAGGTTGCCTACCTCCAATAATAAAAAAATTACGCACGCACTAACATACTATCAATCAATGCCTTAAATTTACCATAATTGGCAATCTTTAACAATTAAAATAATTGAATTAAACATAAAACACAACCCTTTGCTTATACAGTTTCATCTCATCATCATTTCTGCGAATTATTTTGACCATATCTTATATACCAGGCAACCTCAAAGCATAATTGAACGATATACTTAATAAAAGCATTTGTAAAACCGATGCCAGATAACGCAAATACAATCTTCTCATGATACCTGTCTCTATAGTTATTATTACCAAGAACGAAGCTGCATTAATTGCCAACTGCATTGAAATGGCATTACTAATTACTGATGATATTGTGGTAGTTGATAGCGGCAGTACAGACGAGACTTTAAATATTGTTAGGGAATACGGCTGTCGGTTCTATCATAAAACCTGGGACGGATATGGTGCCAATAAAAACAAGGGGATTGAATTGGCCCGTCATAACTGGATATTAAGTATTGATGCCGATGAAGTACCCAATATGGAGCTGATATTAGCCATGTATGATCTTGACTTGCGTGATCCTAACATTGTTTACGACATCAAGTTCAGATCTTTCTTTGGGAAAAAGCTGATACGCCACGGCAGTTGGGGGCGCGACCATCACCTGCGTTTATTTAACCGCACTGTTATAAAATGGTCAGAATCTGGGGTGCATGAAACATTGATCTTACCCGCGGATATTCACATTAAAAAACTGGACGGAAACATTAACCATTACTCGGTGCAAAACATTAGTGAATGCAATATTAAAGCCGTTCATTATGCCCACCTAAGCGCAAAACAATATATAATAAGCGGGAAAAAAGCTACTTTTTCTAAGCTGTACTTCTCTCCCGCTTTTGGCTTTGTAAAAAATTATTTATTCCGCCTGGGGTTTTTGGATGGTGCCGAAGGATTAAACATTGCCCTAATGATTTATAAAAACACGCGGTTAAAATATGCTTACCTAAAGTTATATGAGAAAAGAAAATATATTGCTGACAATTCCCCGGCAGTAAATAATAATTTAATTGTTGAATATTAACCAATTGAAAAACAACCTGCTCAAAAACTTATCTGCCAATACCATACAGTTAGTAATTAACCAGTTATCGGGCCTGGTTATTTTTTACATCTTATCTTCCGGTTTAGATAAAAATAGCTTTGGACAACTTAACCTGGCCCTGGCTATATTGCTGGTGGCTTTTAACTTGCTAAGCTTAGGTATTGACCAGGTTGCTATTCGCAAAATAGCTTCAGGAGATCCGGCTCATTCTATACTATCTCTTTACCTGTTTCATGTATTAATAACCGGAGTTCTGTTTTACGGTGTATTGTTGATTGGGAGTACTTTTATTAACCTGCAAAATGGTTTGTATCCCCTGTTGCTTTTAATTGGCTTAGGCAAGTTGATGATCTATTTCTCAACGCCATTTAAGCAATCAGTCAGTGGCTTGGAGCAGTTCAAGACATTAGCTTTTATGCTGATCGTATCAAACGTAGTACGCAGCACGGCATTAATGGTTTCTATTCTGCTGCATATTTTATCCTTACAAGCAATCATCATCATATTTATTGCTGGTGATATCCTTGAGCTGGCCCTGTGCATCTACCTGTTTAAACGTTCAACTCATGTACCAGTAAGCGTTAGCTATAACAAAATGGCCTACATAAGCTTACTGCGCGAGGCCCTGCCACAGATGGGCGTTACATTAATAACATCAGCCATGGCCCGGTTTGATTGGATATTTATTGGCTTTATGGTATCGGCTATTAAACTGGCCGAGTATAGTTTTGCTTATAAGGTATTTGAAATGTCGACCTTGCCTTTGTTGGCCATTGCTCCTATATTGTTACCCTGGTTTACTAAATTACTTAAACAAACGGTTGCTGCCGATATCACCAACCTTAAGCTCCTGCTCAAAGCCGAAATGATCATTGCCGCCTTAACAATATTATTGTTAAACATTCTTTGGGTACCGGTTATTGATGCGGTAACAGCAGGCAAATATGGCGCTGTGAATTCAAATACAATATTTATCCTTTCCCTTTGTATCCCCTTTCTATATCTCAATAACTTTCTGTGGACAATAAACTTCGCCCTGGGCCACACAAAAATGATCCTGACCGGATTTATAATCACCCTATTGGTAAACGTTGGCTTAGATATTTTACTGATCCCGTTATTTAAAAACGAAGGGGCGGCAGTTGCTTTCTTAATAGCAAGTATAGTACAGGGAATATTCTATCTATATAAAACCCAAATGCCTGGCTTTAATAGCATTTTACTCAATTTATTGGTTTGTACGGTGTGCGCAGTAATTAGCGGCATTGTTGCAAAAACATACATTGCAAATTACTACCTGTCAGCAGGCTTTGCTATTCTTCTATTTTTCGCACTACTATTTCTTACCATTCAAATACGGTTCAAAGAAATTAAAGACACTCACAAATTGTTGGCGGTATAATTATCTGCCTTATCTATTTGTTTAAGGCAACCATTCCAACCTTCAGGGCGTATTATTTTTAGGGAAGGAAGGCTATTTCAAGCTCTCTTATAACCGCCGTTAAACAGTCCTTTCATCTTGTTAATTAAACAACAATAAGGTATGGCTATTAGCCTCGCAAGTTTCAATATTGAAAAATGGAAAAATTACGCCGACTGGAAATTGCTGGTTCTGCTACTGCTATTTTTAAATGTGAAGCTCGCTATCAAGATCCCGACTATCGCGCTTATCTATTTATTACAGTTCGATTTTAAATTTGGCTTTACGTTCAAAAATTCGAGACTGCCACTCTTTTACCCGCTAATAATCGTGTTAGCTTTCGCAGGCTTCATAATTAATCAGAGCTATCAAAACACCAATTACATAGTAGTTTTTTTAACGGGTATATTCTTTTGGCTATTGTGCATTTTGGCTATCCATCAGGTAAAACTATCGGTTGAGAAACAAAGAATCGAAATTCTGCACCGCACGCTATTAGTGTTTTTTATAATTAACACCATATGCTCTGCCTTAAACCTGTTAAGCATAATTTGGGAAACCGGTGCTGTTAACCCCTATCTATATCAGGGGCAATATCAAAAATACTTTATAAGCACCGGCGACTATATTAAAGGCGTAACTTTTGATACATCCACAACCAATGCGGTAATTAATGCAATCGGTGTAATATACTTTTTGGCAAGGAAAAAGCCAGTTATGCTGCTTGTTTGCATGGCTACTTTAATACTAAGCGGCAGCAACATACTTAACATCATCTTATTGCTAATTATGGCAATTATGTTTGCCTTTAAAAGTACGCGCGACCAGAAAAGCATGATGGTTATTTGCTTTATGATGCTGGTTGTTTTTATGGTAAAAATATCGCCTCAAAACAATCAATATGTTGCTGAAACAATTACCAATATATTCCAGAAATATCCTAAACATCACATTAAGACACAGGTAAAAGAAATTCCAATTACTGAACGGCCCGATACTGTACTTACGCCGGATCAGCGTAAAGAAAAAATAGCAACCCTTTACCTGGATAACCTGAGCTATACACAATACTTAAAAGAAAATGGAGGCAAACCAAAACAGGTTGATGAAAGCATTTTAAGAACCGACGAAGGCCGGATATTTATTCCTGTAGCTAATATCCACTCAGCACCATACCAAAGCATTAAAGTTCCGTTGGCCGCGCAACACCCGCTTATCATGTTTATTGATGATAATAAAAGCCTGCTTCCCTTTTCTGCGAAAAGCATCCCTGTACCTACATTACCAGGCAAAGCAATTGGGTTGCTGCAAACAGGTAAATTTATGGTTCAACACCCAGATAAGATATTGCTGGGTGATGGCATAGGCAACTTCTCATCCAAACTGACATTTAGGGCAACAGGGTTGGGTTTTGCAGGTGGCTTTCCGCGCAGGTATGTTTACATCAATCAGGCTTTTATGCTGAACCATCTGGACTTGTACCTGAACTTTTTTAGTAAGAATACAGGTTACCACTCTTTAACTAACAGTCCATTTTCTGTTTATGACCAGCTATGGGCCGAATATGGATTACTGGGCTTACTGGCATTTGCGCTTTACTACTTGTGGTTTTTTGCCCGGCATTATAAAAACCTCACTTATGGTGTACCAATATTGTTGCTTGTACTGGCCGTGCTGTTTATTGATTATTGGTTTGAGCAGTTATCTATTCTGATATTTTTTGAGTTGTTAATGCTGCTCAACATTAAAGAAACAAGTGAAAATACTTTGGAGGGAGTGAAATATGCTTAACCCAAAGATAACCGTTTTAATGCCTGCTTATAACACAGGTAAGTATATCCACGAGGCTATCAGTTCGGTTCTTGAACAAACTTTTACCGCTTTTGAATTACTGATAATTAATGATGGCTCAACAGATGACACCCTTGCTGTCATCAACGCTTTTACTGATGCACGTATCAGGGTTATTAATCAGGATAACAAAGGGGTTGCAAATGCGCTGAATAATGGCTTAAACAATGCACGCGCCCCTTACATAGCACGTTTTGATGCTGATGATGTTTGCTACCCAAACAGGTTGCAGGTACAATATGATTTTATAACTGCACATTCTGATTACTCAATCATAGGTTCTGCGTGCGATTATGCCGATGTGAACGGCGAATATGTTTTTACTTACCAACCGGCGGCATACAGCAATGCCGAAATTCAACGGTTAGATTATAAGATCTGTCCATTTATACATTCGGGCGTATTTTATAAAAAGGATGTAATACTAAAAGCAGGGGGATATAACGAACACGCCTACACATTTGAGGATCACTTTCTTTGGGCCAATATCCTTAAAAACGAAAAGGCCTGTAACCTGCAGCAGTCGCTAATAAAAGTGAGATGGAACCCTGAATCAATCACCATTGATGAAAAGTGGAGGACCAACACTTTTCGCAAAATAAAATATAACGCGCTTAACAAACTGACCATAACCGAGGCCGACGGTATTAAGTTAAGGCAAATAGGTAAGCAACAGCATTCATCACGGATAAAAGAAGGCGCTTATTATGCCTTATTAGGTAAAAAATATCTATGGAACAATTACCAACCCGCGAAAGCAAGGCAAAACCTGATAAAGACATTATCAATCAGTCCTCTTCATATAAAGAATTACTTTTTACTGTTGTTGTCTTTCCTGCCGGAAAAAATACTCTACAGTTTTTATCACTCAACCAAACCCAATAACAGGCCGAATAAAATAAAGCTTTCTGCGCCATTATTAACAAGTGAGGAGTTGACTTATGGTAGCTAAAAAAATTAAATTATTTGTTGATGCCCACGTTTTTGACAAAGAATTTCAGGGCGCACAGACGTTTATTCGCGAACTGTATACCCGGCTATTGGCAGACCATCCCGATCTGGACATTTATTTTGGCGCAAACAATACGGCCAATATAGGCACCATATTTCCGGCTCTGCCAAAAGCTAATATTCTGCCTTACAAAAAAAGAAGTATGGGCCTGCTGCGGTTTGTTTATGATATACCTGCACTCATCAAAAAACATCAATTTGATTTTGCACATTTCCAATACATCGCCCCAAAAAACAGTCCCGGCTGCAAGTATGTGGTTACCCTGCATGATGTATTGTTTAATGATTATAAGCAGGATTTCTCTTACCCATACCGCATCAGCAGGAACTTGCTTTTTGGCAACAGCATTAGGCGTGCACATATTAAAACTACAGTATCAGCCTATTCACAACAACGTATTTGCAGTTATTATAACATACCCGAGGCTGATATGCATATTATTCAAAACGGCGTAAATAATACCCTAATACAGTTCCAGAGTTCAAAACAAGAGGCAATTAAAATAATAGAGCAAAAGTTTGGCATACAAAATTTTATACTTTATACCAGTCGGATTGAGCCGCGGAAAAACCAATTGCTGTTATTTAATAAATACTTAAAGTTGGAACTGTACAAACGAGGCATCGCCCTGGTTTTTATTGGTAAAGAATCAATTAAAATTCCGGCCCTGGCTCAATTGATACAAGGCTTAAGTGATGAGCAAAAAAAGCTATTCCATTGGATTAAGCAGGTAGAGCAACCAGATTTGGCAGCTTTTTACAGGGCATGCAGGCTATTTGTTTACCCTTCAAAGGCCGAAGGGTTTGGCATACCACCATTAGAGGCCGCTATTTGCGGTGTTCCGGTATTATGTTCATCTGCAACAGCCATGCAAAGCTTTCATTTTTTTGAGCCTTACATGTTTGATACTGCTAATGAAAAAGACCTGGAGCGGAAGCTATTGCTTATGATCCACTCTCCTCCATCTGATTCCTTTACTGCAAAAGTGGCTAAACAGGTACAACTGCAATACAACTGGGGAAAAAGCAGCAATATTTTTTACAACCTCATACAATCAAATTACAACACATGAAACTAAAAATAGCAATTTTAGGCACACGGGGCATCCCTAATTATTATGGCGGCTTTGAGCATGTTTCTGAATATGTATCTGAAGGGCTGGTTAAAAAAGGGCACTCGGTTACAGTTTACAACTCGCACAATCATCCCTATACTGCCAATACCTGGAATGGGGTTGAAATTGTGCATTGTTACGACCCCGAATACTTAGTAGGCACTGCCGGCCAGTTTGCTTATGATTTTAATTGCCTGATGGATGCCCGCAAAAGAAATTTTGATGTACTGATTTTGATGGGTTATACCAGCAGCTCAATATGGGGAAATTTGTATCCAAAAAACAGCGCCATTATTACCAATATGGATGGGCTGGAATGGAAACGCTCCAAGTACTCTAAACCAGTACAACGCTTTTTGCGCTATGCAGAAAAGCTTGCGGTAAAACATAGTCAGTTTTATATATCAGATTCAAGGGTAATAAAACTTTACCTGAAGGATAAGTATAATATCATAAGCAGATACATTCCTTATGGTGCAGACTTATTCTCTGCTCACGAGAGAGAAGAATTTGATAAAATAGAAGCCTTAAGAGAGGATTACTTTTTATTAATGGCCCGAATGGAACCCGAAAATAACATTGAAGCCATTTTAGAAGGTTTCAGCAACAGCAACTCTAAAAAATCCTTTAAAGTTTTGGGCGATACAGGTAATCGTTTTGGCAAGTTCATCATAAATAAATTTGAGCGGGATGATCGCATACAGTTTAAGGGAGCCATATTTGACAACTCCGCCGTACGGTCGCTGCAAAATAACTCCTACCTGTACTTTCACGGGCATAGTGTGGGTGGTACCAATCCATCATTATTAGAGGCCATGGCAAGTGAAGCATTAATTGCCGCACATAATAATCCCTTTAATAAATCGGTGCTGAATACAGATGCTTTTTACTTTAACAACGCTACTGAAGTACGCGATTTAGTGGAGACCGTTCAGCGTAAGGACCTTGAGAAAACCATGGTGAAGAATAATTTGCACAAAATTCAATTTCAGTTTAACTGGGACAGGATAATTGACGAGTACGATGAATTTATACTGGAGTGCCATAAAAAGAACATTTATGAAAAAGTTGTTCCTAATAACCGATAGTACAGCAAATAAGGTAAGCTATTTTCATGTAATGCTGTTACTGCTAAGTCTGCCTTTTGACAGATTTTACAGTCATTTAATATTGATAAGCTTAACCATTCATACGCTTATAAACTTAAATAAGAAAGATATAAAGCTTCTATTTACGCTTCCCAATTTAATACTGCAATCGGTGTTTTTTGTGACGGTGATAGGTACGCTTTATACAATAAATAAAACCCAGGCTTTTAATGAATGGTCAAGGCAAGTGGTAATACTGCTTGTTCCCGTCATCTTTTGTCTGAATACCCTCGATCTTAACAAATACAGAAACAATCTTTTACTGGTATTTGCATTAGGTTGCACGGCTACTATTATATACTTGTACGTACAGGTGTTCATCACCATTAAATATTATCACCTCCCGGTATCCGCCGTGTTTTCATCTGCTTTTACCAACCACAATTTTTCAGAAACAATTGATATGCACGCCACCTTTTTTTCTATGCAGATAGCTGTAGCACTGGTTTACTTGCTGTATGCTTTAATAAAGGAAACGGCAACAGACAAAAAAATACTTTACGCATTTGGCTGCTTTGTACTTATGGGAGGTATTCTTCAACTAAGTTCAAAATCTGTATTTGCAGGCCTGCTTATAATTGTAAATGTGGCCATACCCTATTTCCTGTTAACAGGCAGGGCCAGGATAAAATATATAACTGTAGCTGCTTCACTTTCGGCACTGATAATAGCCGGCATTTATAATATAGATAACTTTAAAAGCCATTACATAACCGATCTTCAAAAAGATCTGAGCAAAGCATCTGCCAATGAGCTAACCGACCCACGACTTGCCCGCTGGGGTGTTGCATTGCAGCTTGCCGCACAAGCGCCCGTAATTGGGCATGGCTCAGGGTCAGAGATTCAATTATTAAAGGAGCCTTTCTTCCAGCATAAGTTTTACCGGTCATACCTGCACGAGTTAAATGCCCACAACCAGTTCATTAGTTTTTTTATAAAAACAGGTATTTGGGGTGTGCTGGTTTACTTAGCAATACTATTTTTTGGTTTTAGAATGGCCACATCAAAAAACGACCTCCTGCTCTTCAGTTTTATGGTGATCATAACAGCTGTTTCGTTCTCTGAAAATTACCTTGATGTTGATAAAGGCGTATTTTTTTACAGTGTGTTTTTTTCGCTGTTTATATTTTCTCACAGGCTGAAAATCAAAACCTTAGAATATCAAACCGTGCAATTAAATTAAATACAGGCAACCAAAAAGCGCTTTGCTACGTCATTATAATGTACAATAAAACATATTAAAAAAATCACTCCGTTGTTAAAGATCAAAAGAAATATATTAGCCGCGCTTGCTTATTTTGATATGTTTGATTATCCATTAACATACAGCGAGATCTTTTTATTTCTTGGAAATAAATACCCGCAAAACGACTTTAATGATGCGGTTAATTGCCTCATTAGCAGCAACACAATATTTCAGTTTGATAAATTCTACTCTCTTAAAAACGACCCGAATATTGCCATAAGGCGCACCAAAGGAAATGCAAAAGCTGCCGAACTTATAAATAAAGCCAAAGATGTTGGCCGGTTGCTAATCAAGTTTCCTTACGTACGTGGTGTGGGTATCTCTGGTTCATTATCCAAATGCTTTGCAGATGATAAATCTGATATAGACCTGTTCATTATTACCGAAAAAAATCGCTTGTGGATAGCCCGTACTATAATGCATTGCTTTAAAAAATTAACATTTTTAATTAACAAGCAGCACCATTACTGCATGAACTATTACATTGATGAGCTACAGTTGCAAATAGTTGAACAGAATATTTATACAGCCATTGAAATTGACACACTGATACCTTTAGAGGGAGATACGGTATTTGAGCAATTTTATACTGCCAATACATGGACACGCGGTTTATTGCCTAATAAAACTTTACGTTTATCTACAGCGAGACCCTTGAAAAACCTTTTTTTTAAAAGACTGATTGAAAGCTTGCTAAACAACGGTATAGGCAACTGGCTTGACGATACTTTAATGAAAATAACTGCCGGCCGGTGGCACAAAAAAACGATGATGAAAAAGCTAAACATGCGAGGAGCCGTTATGGGGATGGCAGCCAGTAAACATTGTTCCAAACCCGATCCTATGAACTTTCAAACCCTGCTGATCAGCAGGTATGAATATAAATTGAACTCACTTTTCCAAGAAACGGAAGACAGGGTTGCTCAGAACTAATCTTTCTTTTTTAGGCTGATGATGTAATAGTCTCCAATACTTCTCCAGGGCCAGGTGCCCTTCAATTTTTCTTCGGCATACATTAAATATTTATATGCAACGGGATGCTTTTCAGCGAAGCCTTCTATGTATGAAGGTGGGACAATGGTGCACAAGCCTTCAATACTTATTACATCAAACCCCGCCTGCAAATGTCTTTTTATATAGGATGGATTATAATACCAGCATTTAAAATGTATACCTTCCACATGCGCTGCCCTGCCACCGCTGCTAAAAAACCTGCGGAAGGCTGTTTTAAATTTCCCTTTAAACAACAGGAGCGTTTCCCACAAACAAAATTTAGGTAAAATAACTAACGTGATCATACCACCAGGGTTCATTAAATCTGAAAATGAGTTCAAAACTTTATCCAGTTCACCTGTACAATTTAAACCGGCAAAGTTGGAGAAGATGAGATCGTATGGCCCCTTGTTGTTCAGTTGCGGCAGTTGGGTAAAAGAGCATACCTCGGTACTAATCATTTGCTGCATGCCATTTTGAATTGCTTTCTGCTTCAGCTCGTTCTGCATGCCCTTTGAAATATCTGTTGCGTTTACTTTAAAATCATGCCGGGCAAAAAACAGGGCATCCTCACCGGTTCCGCTGTTTAATTCTAAAATATGGCTTCCGGGTTTAAGGTATCGTAGTATATGCTCACGCACTCTTTTACGTTTGTAATTAATAATGGTATTACCAGAATACAACGCATCAAAAACACCCGACTGCTTGCTGAAGGCTGTTTCGGCAAATTGCTCGTTTAAGTTTGCGGCTGTTTCCATTACATCGCCTTTTCGAAACTGTTTAACTTTAATTTTTCGACATAGGTAAGCGGCACATAATAAAGTACAGACAGCGCTTTTTTGAGGCTGCTTTTAGTAATAGCAAAAGGATTATTAATCAATTTTGTTAAACTATTTTTAGCCAAATGCTTATGATAGTTCTGGTGCACATAACTATGCAACTGCTTATAATATGGCGCAGGGAAGGTGTTGGTGAACATTAAAGCCATCTCGTCGGAATCCGTCCAATTGGTTTTCTTCTTTAGTTCGGCCTTTACCTTTTCATAAAACCCAGTGCCAGGTAATGGGTATGATACCGATATCCCTATCTCAAAAGGCAGCAATTTGTTGATCATATCAATAGTAAGACTGATATCATCCTTGGTTTCACCCGGATATCCAAACTGAATAAAGAAAGAAGGCTTGATATTATGCTTTTTCATCAGGCTTGTTGCCGTGTGTATTTGCTGGATAGTAATGCCTTTATCCATAGCATCCAATACTTTCTGGGAACCGCTTTCCGCGCCTATCCATACGTTTTCACAACCGGATTGAGCAAGTGCTTTTACCAATTCTTCTTCGGCCAGCAGGTCAGCCCGTGATTGTATTTTGAACCGTATATTTATTTTTTCCTGTTGCAACAGCCTGGCAAATTCAAGCACCCATCCCGGCTTTAGTCCAAAAATATCATCACAGAACCAAATATGGTCTATATTATAATTCTGTTTTAACAGCTTTATCTCACTTACCACACGCTGCGGACTGCGGGAATTATACCGGTTACCATAAATAGGCTTGGCACACCAGTTACACTTAAACGGGCATCCCCGTGTAGTGCTCATGTTGATGGAAAAATACCCGGCATGTTTTAACCACGTTTGCCTGTAAGTAGCAACATCTACTAAATCCCAGGCGGGTAAGGGCAAACTATCCAGGTCTTTTAAAACCGGGCGGGCATGAGTTTTAATTATCTTTTCTTCCCCCATGTAAGCCAGTCCTAATATGTCATTATAATCAGTACCTCCATTTTTGATGTGGTTGGTTAATTCTAAAAGGGTGTGTTCTGCCTCACCTAATATTACAAAATCAGCTCCTTCAGCAAGGTATTCTGAGTATCGGTCGGTCGAGTCGGAACTGGAAACAATTACCTTGCAGCCATGCGCTTTAGCCAGCTTGCACATTTTAAATGCGGCTTCGCGCATATTGGTGAGGCACATTTTAGTGAGGTAATTAAAGCCATCATCATATATCACAAAAAAATTGGGCCTATTTGCTTCTATCGTCTGTATCACCTCATCTGGACTGTTTGCAAACATGGCGTCAAACAAGGCAACGTTGTATCCTTCCTGCCTCATTAAAGCGGCAGCATATATGGTACCTAAAGGCGCATAAGGCTGCCCTTGCGACCATTGCTTAGGGTCGAAATGTAAAAAGTATGAATGCGTAAACAGTATGTTGTTCATACGTCAATTCAAGTTAGTTAACGGCGACAAGCTCAACGAACACACACACTTTACACAAGTGGCATTAGTACTCATGTTTAGTGATTTGCGGAAGGTAATTGCCTTCTTACTGTTTAAAATATCGGCAAACTCATTATCCCGGATATTACCTATGGCCTCATGAAAAAAGCAGGGTCTTACGCTACCGTCAGCTTCTATCACAGCAGATACCCATGGTGCATTACATTTCTTAAACGGAAATGCATTTAATCCATAAAATGCCGCATAGTAGTGGTAAATATCCTGGATCTTTGCCTGTGATTCAGCAATAAACCTGTTAGTAAAATCGGCCTTATTTGCAATTATCTGGTTTATTACCCCTTGCAACTCTGCCAGTTCGTTTTTTGAGAGCAATATCTCATGCTGCTTAGGTTCGCTCCAGGCGGTTTGCCGGTTAAATGCATGGCTGCTTACATCGGCAGGCAAAAAACTCACCTGGTTTAAGCCCATTTCCCTTGCAGCCGCTATAATAGCAGGCCAGTTCCTGAAATTTAACCGATGGATAACCGTACGTGCGGTAATTTTGTAATTCGGGTTTATTGAACGAATATATTCTACCCCGCTTTTTAGTTTATTAAATGCTCCGGGAATATTGCGGATAGCATCATGTAGCGGCTGGTCGCCATCTAAGGATACTATCAGGTCATCAACATGCTCCAGTATTTGTAAAGCGTTTCTCTCTAATGATAATCCGGTAGAAAGCAGGGTAATCTTTATATCCTGATTTTTAAGGATGCGGCATAATTGAAAGAAGTTAACGTTAAGCAATGCCTCGCCGCCAGACATTACTACCTGTTTGGTTTCAAACTTTTTAAGGGCTGTAAGCAGTCCGTTAATATCCTGTTCGGTAAGCTGTTTCAGGTTTTTGTTATCCTTCCAAATGTCACACATTACACAACGACAATTACAGGCACTGTGGGGCATTAAAATAACTATAGGCAGCGCATATATCTTGCTGGTTTGCAGGGTGCGGTAACGCTTGTAAATATGATATAAAGTTTGCGCTGCCATTTTATTTCTTTTTTATGCTGATCCAATAAAACGGGTTACTTTTTTGCAGCCTGTTCATAATAGTGTTGGGGTTAGCCAATATTTTGTGATCAAACCCTTTCAAATCATCTAACCTGTGATGAAAATAATAAGCGGCCAATTCCGGGCAACCCATTTTTGTATAATAAACAAGCGTACGTTGTATAGTGCTATCAATATTTGCTTGATTGTAAAAGTTGGTATCCAATAAATGAATTTCTCCAACGACAGACAGACAGCTCAAAGCCCGGTTCAATATCTGTTTAAGTGATGGAAAGTATTGAACCGATGCCGCGAATATGATCACATCAAAATACATGTATTTAAATCGTTCAGCATCAAATTCCTCACAAAAAAACTCCAGATTGCTTTTCTTAAACACCCTTTTAGCCTGGTCAATTTCTACGCGGTTGATGTCCTGCCCAATTACATTAGCGCCTTTTATTTCTGATAATTGCGCCGATAACCAGCCATTACCACAACCAATCTCCAGTATATATAATGCTCGCTTCTTTTTATTGAGATAGTTAATTAACCTTTCTGCCGAGTGCTTCCTGATCTTCCATTCATTGTAATGTAAATGCGAGGGATCAATATTAGGCAATTGTATTACCTGCTCATCAGTATAAAGCCTTTGTTCCCGCTCCCTTAGGGCAATATACAGTCGCTCAAAATCCCGGTTGGAATTCTCTGTCGGCAATATGGCGGTATCATTTAAGGGCATGGTCAAGCTTATTTGAATTAAAAACCTTGTATCTCGGGCTGCCTGTAGCGCCAAACCTTTTGCAGTAATTTTATCTCATACGGATACTGATATAGGTTTACCTTGTACCGGAAGTTGGCTACCAGCTTTAGGGCCATACGTTTAAGCGCATTAAGCCTTATATCTGTAACTGTTGGGTAAACTCCGTTAAGCACGGTCTCAAAGTTCCTTATCTTGTCAATCATTTCGGGAGTAAGCCAGGGAGTAAGTGGGTTCCTGTGCAGATCAAAATTTTCCCATGCGGGGCTTATCCAGTCCTCCAATATTTCGGGAAACTTAAAGCCGCTAGCTAACACTTGTTTATATAATTCAGATCCCTCGGTAGGTACGGGGCTGTATACATAAATTACTATTTCGGTTTTAGGGTTAACCACCTTTACTTTTTTAATAAAATTTATCTCAAAATTTATTTGTGCCTGCACTTGTTGGGGTGTTGGCGCAGGTGTGCCTAATACAAATGAGTACTCAGGTATAATGTCAAACTTCTTCAGCCGTTCTGCAAATTCAATGATCTGATCGCCGGTTTGGGTGCCGCCTTTGTCCATTTGTTCCAATATGGCGTTGTTGCCACTCTCCGCTCCAAAGAATATGATCTTGCACCCCGATTCACGTATAGCCGCTAATGACGAATCCTTAAACTTATGCATAGTATCAATACGCGCCATTCCCCACCAGGTCATGTTCTCGGGTGTTATCAGCCTTGCAAACTCAACCGCGCGCTTTTCAGATACAAAAAAGTTATTATCATGAAACTCAATAGCATCAGCTCCCCATTTATCCTTAATGTATTTTATATCATTATAAACCGCCTGGGCCGATTTAGCTTTCCATCTGGCTTCATAAATTGGCACTACCCCACAAAATGAGCAAGTGAACGGGCAACCAATGCTTGAATGGTATGCCATTGTTTTTTTACCCAAATAGGTCTTACCCAAATATTTGGTGATAGGATAAAAGTTGGCCAGTTTATCATAGGGCAAAGCCGGTAACGAATCCTGATCTATCAGATCTTCTTTGATTGTTTTGGTTATTCTGCCATCGGGTGCCTGGTAAATCAAATTCTTAATAAACTCAAATGGCGCACCTGTTTCCAGTGCATCTATCAGTTGCGGAAAAGCATGATCGCCGGGGCCATTAATAATAAAATCGACATAGCCTGAAAACAGCACGGAATTAGGTTGGTTGGAAGGAAAATATCCACCCCATATCATTTTTGTATGAGGGAACTTTTGCTTTACAAACTTTGCTATGGTAATGGCCTGTTTTAATTGCGGGCCAGGCATAACCGTAAAGCCAATATATTTTACTTCGCCTGTGCTAAGGTATTGTTCAATTTTTTGTGCCGGATCTGCTTCGCAATTCCCGTCTACAATAATCCATTCGTACTTACCTTCAATAGAGGCAGCAATATTTAAAATAGAATTAGGTATGCGGTACTTATTCTCTGCGCTTTTAGGATTAAACAATAATACTTTGCTCATGTACTTGTTTCTTAGTCTTGATCTTTAAAAATCCCCTTCATGGTGATGGATAAAACCATCACCATGTAAACACTTAAGGGGCAACCTATAACATAAACTTAATAAACCTCAATACATCACCATTACATTAATAATACGCCGCCAAATGCGCGGGAGTTGCCTGCTGTTATAAATAAAAAACAGCGTTGGCAACCTTTATTAAAGGCAAATCGTAATTAATAATACAGGCTATTTTAACCAACTAAACCGTGATAGATATTCTAAAAAATTATGTTAAACAGCACTTTTTCCACTCGCCCATAAAAGAAAAAGAATCTGTTGAAGCTTATGATATCTGGTCGGTGAACTATGACGACCAGCCGGGTAACCTCATGCTGGATCTGGATGATACCTTGTTCTCTAATTTATTGCAACGTTTAAATTTAGCCAAAAAGCAAGTGGCCGACATTGGCTGTGGTACAGGCAGGCACTGGGACAAGCTGTTAAAGCATAAACCAAAAAATCTTACCGGCTTTGATGTATCTGCAGGAATGTTAAAACGATTGGAGCAAAAATTCCCTAAAGCGCAAACCTACCAGATAACCGATAACCTGTTTGCCGATGTACCCGATCAAAGCTATGATGCCATTATATCTACATTAACTATTGCCCACATTAAAAATATTGAAGAAGCCCTGCACGCATGGTGCCGAATTTTGAAACGCGGTAGCGATATTATCATTACCGATTTCCATCCCGGTACGCTGGCCTATGGTGGTAAACGAACCTTTAAACACCATAATAAACAAATAATAGTACAAAACTATGTGCACCAGTTAGCAGAGATTAAAGAGATTATGTTAAATAACAATTTCACTTTGGCAGCCCAGGAGGAAGTGAAAATTGATGAAAAGGTAAAGCATTATTATGCCAACCAAAATGCCCTGCATGTGTATGAAAGCTATAAAGGATTCCCTATTATTTATGGGCTGCATTTTAAAAAGAAAAATGATACTAAATAACGTATGCATAGCGGATAGTGATAAAAAGGTAAGCATCAGGATAAGCAAGGGTAAAATTGCACAGATCTCGGATGTTTCCCTTACAAACAAGAACTGCCCGCAGCTTATGTTTATTAATGCCATTATTTTCCCGGGACTCATCAATTCTCATGACCACCTCGACTTTAATCTTTTCCCAAAATTAGGTTATAAAACTTACTCCAGTTATACCGAGTGGGGTGAACATATTCATAAAATTTATGCGGATGAGATAACCGCCATACTTAAAATACCTAAAGAATTGCGAACGCGCTGGGGTATGTACAAAAACCTGTTATGCGGCGTTACAACGGTGGTTAATCATGGCGAACGGTCAAATATGACAGATCCCTTAATTAATGTATACGAAAAGCCACAAAGCATCCATTCAATTCAATTTGAGAAGGAGTGGAAAAAAAAGCTGAATAATCCTCTTCAAATTAATAAGCCGGCAGTAATACATATTGGGGAGGGCACTAACGAGGCCGCCCACAAAGAAATTGACGAACTGCTAAAATGGAACTTATTGAACCGGAAACTGATAGGCGTCCATGGTGTGGCGCTTACACCCACACAAGCTAAATCATTTAAAGCGATAGTATGGTGCCCACAATCTAATTATTTCTTACTTGATGATACCGCTAAAGTTAACCACCTAAAAAAATTCACACAAATATTGTTCGGTACCGACTCTACCCTTACTGGCAGCTGGGATATTTGGAGCCATATTCGTATGGCCCGTAAAACGCTAATGCTTACTGATGAAGAACTGTATCAGTCGCTAACAAAAAAGGCTGCTACTATCTGGCAGCTCAACACCGGCAACATACAAGAAGGGCTTGATGCCGATCTGGTGGTGGCTAAAGCAAAAACCCATTCCACGGGCATCACATCATTTTATGACACAAAGCCTGAAGATATTTTATTAGTGATACACCTAGGTAAGATCCAGCTGTTTGATGAGTCAATTTATCATCAGATAAATGATAGTATTAACACCGATAACTTTGATAAAATACACATTGGCAATAGCATTAAATATGTGCAGGGCGATATAACCGGTTTAATAGCTCAAATAAAGCAATACCAACCGGATGTGAATATTCCGGTGGATATTTCCTCCGAACCAGCAGCCTGATCTATGAACATCCTTAAAAAGCTCTATATCAAATCGTCCCGTAAAGCGCATAATTTTTTTGGCGATGCACTGCATATTTTAGGTGCCGATGAAAGTACTTATCGGGATGCTCGTGGCAGCAGGATTTTGGCTTACCACGGTGTTTGCCATGACTCTCCTACCCGTTTCAACACTTTATTTATTACTCAAACAACTTTTGAAGAGCACTTAAAAATTTATAAGAAACATTTTAATACAGTTACGTTAACTGATTTTTATGAACAGCGCTTCAGTAATAACAAATTCAACATCTGCCTTACGTTTGATGATGGCTTCGCCAACAACTACCATTACGTTTTGCCGTTATTGGAACAATACCAGATACCTGCAACCTTTTTTGTTACAGCCATAAGCGCCACCAAATATGATATTTTGTGGAATGACTTTTTAAGTATTACAGAAAAATTAGGCCCGGCACAGCTTACGTTTAAAAGTGAGATCTATTATAAAAACCGTTATAATAAATATGCAAATAACGGCATTACACTTGCAGAAAAATTACGCCAGGTAGGATTTGAGAATAAAGGAGAATTGCTTAACTTACTGGATAAATTAACAGGCTTTCATAGACACAAACATTATCCGGATTATTGGTTGCAAATGACCGGCGAACAGATCAAAACATTATCTGCATCGCAATATGCTACCATTGGTTCGCATGGTTATTATCATAATGATCTGTCGCGGATTGATACAGCATCTGCCGAAAAGGAGATGGTTCAGTCCAAACACTATTTGGAAAATTTAACCGGGAAAGAAATCACCAGTATAGCTTTTCCATACGGCGCATATAATACCAATGTATTGCAACTGGCACAAAAAACCGGCTATGAACAGTTACTGGCTACTGAGTTTAATACCCTAAAAGACCAGTCCGAACCAGCCTTAAAAGAACGACTAACCATAAACCCTTTTATATCAACCGCAAACCAACTGTATGCCACTATCAGGGGAGAATATTATTAATGGCTACCGCATTGAGCGGTTAAACCATAACCGGCTAAAAGATATGGCAGAGCTATATGAAGCCGTTTATGACAAGTTTTTGCCTTCTTATTACTTTGCCCGTAAATATAATACGGCTTACACTAAAGTAATGTACACGGGCTTTCTGGCTTATGATAAAACCAACCTGCCTGCTGCTTATTATGGCGTTATCCCCTGTTTTATTCAATACAATCATGAACTGGTTTTAGCTGCGCAATCTGCCGATACCATGACCCATCCGGAGCACCGTAACAAAGGACTGTTTGTTTTGCTGGCCAAGTTTGCTTATGATTTATGCCGCGATGAAAACATTAAATTAGTCTTTGGTTTCCCTAACCAAAATTCACTGCCGGGCCTTGTAAATAAACTCGGTTGGCAGGTAACAGGCTTTTTAGAACGTTTTACCATCCCTGTTACTACGGTTCCGTTAGAACAGCTGGCTTTAAAATTTGAAATATTTAACGGGCTTTATAAAGCTTATATAAAACAAGTGCTGAAAAAATTAGTTTTGCCACAGCACGGTATACCTAATTCTGTGTTTAATAAAGGCTATAATGGGGTTTACCGTACTGACGACTATCTGCAATACAAAACCTATAATACTACCTATACAATTAAAATTGGAGAAGCAATAGTTTGGTTTAAAATTCAAAACGGTTTTATAGTTGGTGACATAAGCGGCTTTGAAAATGACTTTGATAATGTGATACAAGCATTAACCCGACTGACAAAAAAGCTTGGGTTGCAAAAACTGCAGTTTCAGGTAAGCTTTTACACAAAACTATATACGTTACTAAAAATATACAGCGAACCTGTTCCTGCTTTTCCTATAATTATAAAAGACCTTGGGTCGGGCATTGATCCGAGAAGCTTAGCCTTCACATTTGCTGATATTGATATATTTTAAACAGTTAAACGCCTGTAAATGAGATACGTTTTTGCCAGCTACGTGTACACAAAAGAATTTAACGAGCCACAGGCCTGGTTAAAACGCATTAACGCCTATACTGGTGTTTTGGAGGCGCTGGCCAAAGAAAACGAGGTAATCAGCATTGAACAGATCAACTATGAAGGGCTGGTTTTTAACGAAAACGTAGGATACCATTTTGTGCAGTTTTTTGACAAAAATTTGCGCTTTTTTCCGAAAAAGCTCAATAATTATATAAAAGCGCAACAGCCCCAAATTGTAGTTATTCAGGGACTGCACTTCCCGCTTCAAGTTATTCAATTACGTTTGCTTTTGGGTCGGGAGGTAAAAATAATTGTTCAGAATCATGCCGAAAAACCTTTCTCCGGATTTAAAAAAGTTTTGCAGCAACTCGCCGACCGTTGTGTGGATGCCTACCTGTTTGCATCATACCCTATGGGGATGGAATGGATAGCAAACGGCAATCTGGCATCGGCTGCAAAAATTCATGAGGTAATGGAAGTTTCTTCGGTTTTCCATCCTACAGACCGCAATCTGGCCCGTGAAAGAACAAATGTTGCCGGCAATAAAATATTTTTATGGGTAGGCCGCCTTAATGACAATAAGGACCCGATAACAGTTGTAAAAGCATTTCTAAAATTTGCTGAGACGGAACCTGGTGCCCGGCTTTACATGATATACCATACTGATGAGTTATTAAAGATCATACAGGTATTGCTGGCATCCAGTCCAGCGCAGGCAAAATCTGTTGTACTAATTGGTAAAGTTGCCCATAACGACCTGTTATATTGGTTCAACAGTGCTGATTTTATAGTTTCAGGTTCGCATTATGAGGGCAGCGGCGCGGCTGTTTGTGAGGCGATGTCATGCGGTTGTGTGCCTATAGTTACCGATATTTTTTCTTTCCGAATGATAACCAATAGTGGCAAATGCGGCATTTTATATGAGCCGGGTAACGAGAAGGCGTTGCTATCCGCTTTAAGGCAAACATTAGAGATGGATGTAGAAACTAAACGGAAACTTACACTCCAATACTTTAAAACGTATTTATCCTTTGAAGCTATAGCCCAAAAAATTCAATGTATCGCCGCTTCGCTGTAATTAAAAAGTTCCATCATGGCTTTTGCATTATCAGCAATAGGATAGGGCAGTACCGGACTATAATTAGGCTGTGGGTCGTTCAAAATGGATTCTACTTTTTGCAGCATATCATCTTCGTTAATTGCAATGTGCCAGTTAGGTATGGATGCATCCATCGGCTTTACAAAACTAATCACATTGGCTCCGGCATAAAGTGCTTCCAGGCAAACGGCGCCAAAACCCTCATAGGCTGATGCATGCAGTAATAGCTTTGACCGTTGCATTAAAGCTAAAACTTCGTGGTGTGGTAACTCTCCTGTGAGTCTTATATTTTTTTCAATTCCCAGCGTTTTAATTATAGCTAATAAACGCTCCTGCTCGGGGCCCTTACCACAAATGACAGCTTTAATGTTGGGGCGGAATAGCTTTAAGAAGCCCGCTATTTTAACAAAAGCATCAAATTGCTTTAATGGTATTAATGAACCTACTCCTAATATATCAATATCCCTGTCCTTCACACTTTCACCAAACAGGGTAGAATCTACCCCTACCGGGATAATGTGCGCCGGCTTTATGCCATAGTTTTTGCTGTATTCTTCTACCACAAAGTCTGATAACGCAATTAGCTCGTCTGCTTTAGGTTTCATTTGTTGAGCGTACTTATTGTCCGCTTTAGCATCCTGACCTAAGATCCAGCATAAATGTTTTATACCTTTCAGTTTTGAAAACCGGCTGCCAATTAGCGCACATTCATCCAGCCAAAAACTTAACAAACCCGTTATTTCGTATTGCTTATTTAAATTATGTAAGCACTGTACAACTTTTAACCAAAGTACCTGCCTATATATTTTACCTCTTCCTTTGCCACCGAAAGCAATAACTTCAATCCCGTTCCATAAATACCTGCCGGCAAAAAACGGGTATTGGAATGTAAGTACAATTACTTTAAGCTTTGGATGCATTTGCTGCAAAGTCTTTACAAAAATCTGCTGTGGTGGTAAACAGGTGCTGTCGTTCTCATCAGCCGGAAAACCGGGAGTAAGTATTATTATCGCTTTAGACAGATTGGTTTGCATTGGGTAAAATAATTTTATTACAAAATGTTAAGCTTGCCGTATTGTGGGTTATAAACAGCACCATTTTACCTTGCTCTGCAAGCCGCTTCAAACGGGTAAGTATTGCATTTTCTCCTTCGGTATCTATTTCGCTGAAAGGCTCATCTAATATAAGCAAGTCAAAATCATGATATAAGGCACGTGCAAGTACTATTCTTTGCCGTTGTCCGCCGCTTATATTTTTACCATTCTCGGTTATCTGTTTATTTATCCCGTCGGTATATTCATTAAGCATGCAGTCAATACCACAAATACTTATCGCTCTGGTTAATTTCTCTGCATCATAATCATCATCTGTTAGGGTGATGTTTTTAAGAATGGAATCATTTATAAAAAAAGCCTGCTGCTTTACGTAAGATATTACTGGCCAGTATTGCTGCCGTTCAATGGCATTTACAGCTTTGTTATTTATTAAAATATCTCCGCTTTGCTGCTCTAAAAATCCCAACAAAAGGTTTATTATAGTTGTTTTACCCAAGCCGGATTTGCCTGATATCCCTGCAAAATCGCCAGCGGTAATTTCAATACTTAAGTTACGTAAAATTTGCTGCTTTTTAAAGTTAAAATCTACCTGGTTAAATCTTATAGAGGTAATTTTTTCTCTTATTTCAGCTTTAACGGTGGTATTTGTATCCGACGGTAAAAGATCGGTAAGGGTAAAGCTGTAAGCCTTGATTTGGCCCGAACTATTTAGTATTTTAACTATCCCCGGAATGATCTTGTAAGACGCGGCCATAAAAACACCGATATTAAGCAGATTGATACCCGGTGCATTTGCCGACCATTTATTAATGGCTATAAGAATAAAGAAACCAAGTATAGCAAACACCTCTATTAACCTTGATGGTAAACCCTGCAATGTTTGCTGGGTAGCAATATTCTGGTTCAGCTTGTTCTGGTAGGCATAATAACGACTCACAAAAAAATCGTCCTTACTGTAAATATTGCTCTCTATAAACCCTGATAACGATTCCTGTAAATGCTGAATGGTCTTTGCGCTTGTGGTTTTTGTATCAGCCCGGATATTTTTCAACTTCTTCCTTACAAACCAGCCCAATAAAATTACCGGTGGCAGCAGCAATATAAAAAGCAGTAAAAACAATGATGGGTGATAAAAAAGGATTGCAACTATTGTGAAGAATATAAGCACAGCTTGTGATATTATCTGCTGAACATTTGTTAAAATATATGTACTAAACTCAATAGGCTGCTGGCTTATTTTACGTATCTGTACAGATGAATCAACATTTATAAACTCCAGGTAACCCGCTTTTAAATACTGCCTAATGTTTCTGTCAGACAAGCGCGAGGCCACCTGGTAAAAGAAAAAATTTTGTGATCTGGAGATAAAATATCCCAACAGGTTCTTTAATCCGAACAGCAAAAGAAATCCGCTGATGAGTAACAGCGAGTTTTTATTAAAGAAATGATCAAGAAAAGAACTGGTGTTTGAGGCACCGGTCTTTGTGTAAAAATTGATCACCAGCAGCATAAATCCCAGAAAAGCAATATCCAGAATGCCAATAATCAGATCAAGCACTATTAAAGAAACCAGTTTATGCTTCTCTTTCTGATCAAGTATCCTTAAAATAGCGGAGTAAATATTTTTCAAAGCTTAACTGTCAGCAGTATAAATAAGTTACGGCTAAGTTTATTATTTAGTTGCCTTGAGCACACAACAAAAAAGCCGCCTTACATTGGTGAGACGGCCTGCAGCCAAAAAAGAACATTAAGTAAGGCTATTGAACTTACTCCTCATTAAAACTTCCCTCGTAATAAAATGAATATGCTACAAAGTGCTCATGATGAGATAAAGAAACGGGCAACTGCATTTGGTTTTCGCCATCTGATATTACAGGGATACCGTGTTTGCTTTTATCTACCTGTAGTTTTTTAGTACTGAAAAAGCTATTAAGCTTATCCAAAATAAATGTTCTCACAGTTGCTGATTGATTTGAGGAACTGGTATTGGTTATAGTTTTAATACCCCGGTAAACGTTCTTAAACGTATTTTCATGGTTAACTATAGAATGAATAACATCCGGATAAAGTACCGACTGGGAGTACAGAATATTATCTCCATATGTTATCAATCCCGTCCATGCTGACTCATTATCAAGCTCAATTGCTTCCAGTTGTGACAAACCGAAGCTTTCAGTTATTGGCTTTTCAGGCACTCGCAAATCGCTTACAACGAATCTGGTTGGAGAAAAGATAAGTTCGGGATTAAGCCTTTGAAGATATTTATAGGCCGATTCTTTGATGGACCATAATAACCAAACGTAAACTTCAAAAGGTATTATCTCAGCATAAGCAGCTTGGTGTTGAGCTATCTCCGTTTCAGAAAGTATTTTTTTATAAAAAGCCGGCTGTTTTGTTCGTACAGTGTTTATAGCAGCAATAGATACAATATCGTTGCCGGCACTTATCATTGTTTTTGGCCAAGCTTTTCGCTTATTACATCAATACAATTACCCACGTTTACCATTTTATCGGCAGAGTCATAATCAATTTCAATATCAAACTTAGCTTCTGCATCTATAATGATATCAACAAGATTAGCAGAGTTGATCTTCAGATCTGCTATAAGATCTGTATTCTCATCTATACTTTCCAGCATTTCTTTATTAGTTGTATAAGGCGAAATAACCTTCTTTAATTCACTTAAAATTTCTTGTCTTGTCATTACTCTTTACTTGTATTTACTTAGTATTAAACAGGAGTTTACATCTCCAAAACCAAAATTTGCTTTTGCTACAATGTTAACTTCTTTTTTTATCATTTTA
>JAQBNZ010000164.1 GCA_028288285.1 Mucilaginibacter sp. | reverse complement strand
AAAACAAACCAAACATTATTGTAATATTGTTATTGAAAATATAGTTATAATATAACGGGACGGCTCTTAAGCTGTCTCTTTTTTTATATTGTAATATTAAAAACAGGCACAAGTATTGATGTATCACCAAGATTCCGAACTAAATAGTGTAAAAGATATGTTTAAGAAATTATATTTATTGGTGGTATTAGCCGCCGCGCTGGCGTGTAATGCATCGCCAACAAAACCCGCACATGACAAAAAAGCAGGAGGACCAAATGATTTGCAACCAGATGAACAGCAAAGTATAGTTTGCAGGCAGGTTGCAAATTTGGTTACCAATTATAACTACAAAAAAGTTCCTTTGAATGATTCTATATCAGGCATTATATATGATCATTACCTGAAAAAGCTAGACGAAAACCACAGCTACCTTTTAGCAAGCGATGTTAAGGATTTTGACAAATACAAAACCGTTTTAGATGATGACATTAAAGCCGGTAACCTTGAAAATGCATTTTACATATTTAACGTATTCCAGAAAAGGTATACCGAGTATGTAAACTACTCTATTGCGCAGTTAAGTAAGAATTTTGATTTTACTAAAAACGAAACCTTTACTTATGATCGCGACAGTTTGCCTTATGCGGCATCAGAGGATGAAATTCATCAGCTTTGGGCACAGCGTGTAAAGTATGATCTGCTAAATCTGCAGCTAACCGGTAAAACATTAGCAGCTAACAAAGAAACCTTAAAGAAACGTTATACAAACATATTGTCGCAGTCAAACAAGCTTTCAAACCAGGATGTGTTCCAGGCGTTTATGGATGCTTTTACAGAGGCAATAGATCCGCATACCAATTACTTTAACCCATCAAACGCGGCCAATTTTAATATTGATATGTCGCGCTCTTTAGAAGGCATTGGTGCTACCCTGCAGTCAGAGAACGAATATGTTACTATTAAAACAATTGTACCGGGCGGCCCTGCCGATAAAAGTAAGCTGGTAAACGTTGATGACCGTATAATTGGTGTTGCACAAGGTAAAGCAGGTACTTTCCAGGATGTAGTAGGTTGGAGACTTGAAAACGCCATAGCCCTTATACGTGGTGCTAAAGGAACATTAGTACGCCTGCAATTATTACCAAAAGGGAATACCGCCACGGGCAAAGTAAGAACGATTGAACTGGTACGCGATAAAATTATCTTAAAAGATATATCTGCCAAAAAAGAGATCCGTACTTACAACAACAATGGGAAAACAGTTAAGATAGGTGTTATTTCTATCCCTGCCTTCTACCTTGACTTTAATGATTATAAAGCCGGCAACCCTAATTACAAAAGTACCACACGCGATGTTAGGCTAATTTTGGATACCCTTAAACGTGAAAATGTAGATGGTGTGGTAATTGACCTGCGCGAAAATGGTGGCGGTTCATTAATGGAAGCTATTGAGCTAACAGGCTTATTTATAAAAACCGGACCGGTTGTACAGGTGAGGGATGCCCGCAACCAGGTAGAGGTTGACCCTGACGAAGACCCTGCTATTACTTATACCGGCCCATTAGCCGTTATGGTTGATAGATTTAGCGCATCAGCATCAGAAATATTTTCTGCAGCAATACAAGATTATGGTCGTGGTTTAATATTAGGCACACAAACCTACGGTAAAGGCTCTGTACAAAACGCTATAGACCTTGATAAGGTTATCAACCCATCTATAAAAGACCGTTTGGTTGCACTTGCAGGTAAATCTAAATCTGTAGCAACCGGTAGTCAGAATAAATTTGGCCAGCTTAACTTAACAATAGCTAAATTTTATCGTATTAGCGGTGGTGCAACGCAACATAAAGGTGTAATACCTGATGTTCAGTTCCCATCAGTAATTCCTATGGATAAATATGGTGAAGATACCGAGCCATCTGCAATGCCTTATGACGTAATTGCTAAAACTGATTTTACTAAGGCCGGAGATTTCACCCCCGTGATACCTGAGCTAAAGAAACTACATGATCAGCGTATGAGCAAGAGCGACAGCTACAAATATCTATTGGAAGATATTGCTGATATGAAAAAACATGAGAGTGAAAAAACGATCACATTGAATGAGGCAGAACTAAAGAGGAAACGTGACGAGGATGAGAAAACAGCTTTAGAAAAAAATAATGCTCGCCGCATTGCATTAGGCTTACCATCTTTAAAGAAAGGCCAAACAAAACCTAAGAGCGAAGATCTCGACTTCCTGAAACGCGAAGCTGGTCAGATACTGACAGACTACATTACACTTGACAATAAAATAAGCAGTGTAATAAAAAAATAATCTTTTTAAAAAGATGTTAAAAGAGCCGCGAAATTTCGCGGCTCTTTTTTTATGTGAATTTTTGGCGCTGCAAAAAGTACCTGTTTCAGTCTTTTAACTTGCATCTTTTTGCATGAATTTGCAAAAAGATGCACTAAATCCGTATCTTTTAATTGGATATATAAGCCCATCATAACGGTTAAAACCAATTCGGTTTATAAGGGTTATCAATACACTATGGCTAAACCACTGCTTGAATTTACTGACAGGGGAATCTATTGTGAAAAGGGAGAATTTTATATCGACCCCTGGAAACCGGTGGACGATGCCGTAATTACCCACGCCCATGCGGACCATGCCTACTGGGGGCACAAGCATTATCTGGCTCATCATTTATCAAGAGAGGTTTTACTTTATCGCTTGGGCGACATCAATTTACGCACAATTGAATATGGCGAAAAGATAATAAAGCATGGCGTGCAAATATCCATGTTCCCCGCAGGGCATGTTATTGGGTCGGCACAAATACGTGTAGAATACAAGGGCGAGGTTTGGGTAATATCCGGCGATTATAAAACAGAAGATGATGGCATATCTACTCCATTTGAGCCGGTTAAGTGCCATCACTTTATATCAGAATGTACCTTTGGAATGCCGGTGTATTCATGGAAACCACAGGCCCAAATCTTCGCGGATGTAAATAATTGGTGGCGCACAAATCTACATAATGGAGTTGCCACAATACTTGTAGGCTACTCATTAGGCAAGGCACAGCGCATTCTCCAAAACCTTGACTTAGATAATGGTAAGGTTTATACGCACGGTGTTATTGAGAATACAAATGAAGCCCTGCGTCGCAATGGAGTAATATTGAACCCAACAGAAAGAATAACTTCTGAAACATCAAAAGAAGAAGTGCGTAATGGGTTGATTCTTGCCCCGCCATCGTCTGTAGGTACGCCCTGGATGCGAAAGTTCCACCCCTATAGTTTTGGCTATTGCAGTGGCTGGATGGCTCTACGTGGTGCCAAACGCCGCCGTGCTGCCGACAGGGGTTTCATCATGTCTGACCATGCCGATTGGGGCGGGCTCATTAATGCCATTGAAGCTACAGGCTGTGAAAAAGTTTATCTCACTCATGGATATACAGCATCATTCGCCCGGTATTTAAACGAAATAGGGTTTGATGCGCATGAGGTGCATACACTTTATGGCGGTGAGGAAGAAGACTCAACAGTCACCGAAGGTGAAGAGAAGGCAGAAACCGCCCCATCTGGTGATGAAGTAGTGGAGGATCCAAAATGAAAGCATTTGCCCAGCTTTTCCTCTCGCTTGATGAGACCAATAAAACCAACGAAAAGGTAAAGGTTTTAAAAGATTATTTTATAAAAGTACCTGATACAGATAAAATGCACATGCTGGCACTATTTACCGGCAGGCGGCCTAAAAGGCCCATAAACTCTACTTTAATACGAACCTACGCTATTGAAGCATCAAACATACCTGCATGGTTATTTGAAGAAAGTTACCATGTTGTGGGAGACCTGGCCGAAACCATGTCACTATTAATGCCCGAGAACCCCAACAGTAGCAGCAAAACACTAACCGAATGGATTGCCGAGATAAACCAACAGGGCGCTAAAACTGAAGAGGAACGCAAGTTATGGCTAATGGAGTCATGGGCCATGCTGGATAGGCAGGAGCGCTTTGTATTTAATAAGCTGCTTACCGGCAGCTTCAGGGTAGGTGTATCACAAAACCTGGTGATAAAAGCCCTGGCAGATATTACCGGTATTGATGCCCCTACTCTTACCCACCGCATAATGGGTGGCTGGATGCCCGAGAATTATACTTATGACCAACTCATTCAGGAACAAAATGCGGCAGATAATATATCAAGGCCGTATCCTTTCTTTTTAGCATACCCTATACAGGAAACATCTGAAAAAAGAAAGAATGCTGAAGAGATTAGTGCGGCCTTAGGTGCGGCCGATGAGTGGCAGGCCGAATGGAAATGGGATGGCATACGCGCCCAAATGATTAAACGCAGCGGACAAATATTTATATGGAGCCGCGGTGAGGATCTGGCTACTGAAAAATTTCCCGAGCTGCACCCTTTTTTAAATGCCCTGCCGGATGGTACCGTACTTGATGGAGAGATACTGAGCTTTCAAAATGGATCGCCTATGGCTTTTAGTGTACTGCAAACCCGTATAGGGCGCAAAAACTTGAGCAAGAAGATACTGACGGATAGCCCCGTTGCAGTAATTACTTATGATTGCTTAGAATATAAGGGCGAGGATATTCGTTATAAAACACAAGCAGAACGCAGGGTGATATTAGAAAGATTGCAGCAGCAAACGGAGTTTCCGGAAATATTTCGTATTTCAACACTCATTAATTTTAACAATTGGCAGGAACTGGAAACGATTAGGGAACAATCGCGCGCCATGATAGCTGAAGGCATTATGCTGAAACGCAAAAGCGCCACCTACCAGGTAGGCCGCAGGCGCGGCGATTGGTGGAAATGGAAGATAGACCCACTCTCTGTTGATGCAGTAATGATATATGCCCAAAAAGGCCATGGCCGCCGTGCCGATTTGTATACCGATTATACCTTTGCTGTATGGGATGGCGATAAACTGGTGCCTTTTGCCAAAGCCTACTCCGGCCTTACCGATCAGGAAATTAACAAGGTTGATTATTTTATAAAACGTAATACCCTTGAAAAGTTTGGCCCTGTGCGAACAGTTAAACCCGAGTTGGTTTTTGAGATAGGGTTTGAAGGTATTAATAAATCTACCCGGCATAAATCTGGCATTGCTTTGCGTTTTCCGCGTATATTGCGCTGGCGCCATGATAAGCCGAAGGAAGAAGCCGATACATTGGAAAGTTTAAAAGACTTATTAAATGAGTAATATCTTGCATGTACTAAATGGCGATGCCACTTTATATGGCTTTGAACAAACCGGACTTGATGGTGATATTATGGTTTGGCGCGAAGTGTTATCTGAGGGGCCGGTCTCAAAAAATGTTTCTTCGGCAGATTTTTGGCAGAGGCGCTCTCAATTTATCTGTAAAACCTTTGGTGAAACGTCTGAACATTATCACGATGGGATGATAGTACAACTTGAAAAATTAAACGAACCCTACCAGGAAATAAACTTATGGTTTGAATATGATTTGCATTGCCAGGTAAATTTATTAGGTACTATGATGCTGCTTGAACAGCAAACCAACCTATCTGCCCCAGCTATTTACCTCATTTGCCCGGCTGAATTTCCAGGCATAGAAGATTTTGGTGGAATGGGTGAGTTAAACGGTGAGCAGTTGGAATACTTGTATGACAATAATCGGGCGCAATTAGGGGAGTATGATTTTGCCCTTGCCACCGAAGTTTGGGATTTATATATAAGTAATAACGCCGACCGCTTAAAAGCGTGGCTGGATGAAACACAATTTTTGGGAAATCTCCCTGAATTAAAGTTAGCCATGCAGGCACATTTAAAACGCTTGCAGGTTAATGTAAATGAGTTAAATTACATTCATCAAAAACTGCTTAATTTTTACAAAAGCGGCATCACCAATAAAGAGGATATTTACACCTCCTTTTGGGAAACCGAAAAAATCTACGGAATGGGTGATAAAGAACTGGATATCTATCTAAATCACCTTGCCAAACGCGGGTATATAGTCTGAAAAGGCTACTTCACCGTCACCGCAATCGCCGGCGACCGCTCACTTTCATTCTTTAATCTATCAAGTGCGGTTACTACGTAAAAGTAGGTTTTGCCTGCTTGCACGTTGGTATCCTGGTAAATGGTTTCGGTATCGTATTGAATGTGCAAGATATTCTTCGGATCTTCCATGTTAAACTTTTCATTTTCTCCAAATCTGTATACTACATAGCCATAAACTGTTTCATTATCCGGAGCTGTTAGCGGTGTTTCCCATTTCAATAAAACACCTTTACCTTCAGCTTTACCTATGAAGTTTTGTGGTGGCATCGGCGGTACAGAATCCAGCCATAGCATTGGCGGTGGTAATGCGGGGTAACGGTAAAAATCACTCTTTAATGAATCAGATAAATGGTTGGCGTTGGCAACCAGGTTTAATGATCGGAAATAAACACTTCCCTGCACGCGGGTGTTTGCACGAATTAACCGTAATTGGTTAGGTATTTCAGATGGGTTTTTAAATGCGGGACTCCGGGCTTCATAAAACTTATATGGGGCCTGGCCAATATATAAATGCCTATTGTAAGTGTTATTGCTCCACCAATCCACTAATTTTTCAAATGCTGCCGCGCGGAAACCAATATGCCAGTAAATTTGTGGGTTAATATAATCTACCCACCCCTCTCTCATCCATTTACGGGAATCTGCAAAGTTTTCAAAATATGAGGAGCCACCGGCGGTTTCAGAACCATCAGGGAGTTGACGAACGTTGGCCCATATTCCAAACGGACTAATACCAAACTTCATGTTGGGCTTATACTTATGAATGCTGTCATTTAGCATGTGCACTAGCTTGTCAACGTTATCTCGCCGCCAATCGCGTATATCCTCAAAGTCTTCTCCATATTTGGCATAGGCATCAGCATCATTAATAACCTGTCCTTTAGCCGGATATGGGTAAAAATAATCATCCATGTGAATACCATCTACATCGTAGTTCTTTACCACATCCAAAATTACCTGAACTATATATTCACGTACCTCGGGCAAACCGGGGTTAAATAATTTTATGCCCTCATAAATAAAAAACCATTCTGGTTTAGTGCGGGTTATATGATTTGGCGCCAGGGTATTAAACTTGCCATCAAAGGTAGCCCGGTAGGGATTAAACCACGCATGCAATTCCATGCCCCGCTTATGTGCCTCAGTTGTAGCAAACTCCAGCGGGTCATACAATGGGTTTGGCGCCTGGCCTTGCACTCCGGTTAAATACTTTGACCATGGTTCGCGGCTTTTAGCATAAAAAGCATCAGCAGCGGGCCTTACCTGAAACATTACGGCGTTAATACCGGTTTGCTGATGAGAGTTTAGCTGGTCGGTAAGATCTTTTTTTTGCTTTTCTGTTGTAGCTTTGGCATTTTGCGGCCAGTCAAGATTCACTACGGTAGCCATCCAAACACCACGAAACTCTCGCTTCGGCTCGGTGTTGTTAACCACCTCTGGTGCAACCGTTTGGCCAAATGTTAATGAAAATGTCAATAAAAAAGAAACTAAAGACAGAGAGTATTTGTATAAATGCATTAAGCAGATGTTTTTATTAAAAGTTGCAAAGATATAAACTCATTGTTTAGCTGTTTTATTATTAATATAATAAATAGATGCATTTTGTGTTTTAATCATATTGTACTTATTTTAGCCCTGCAACACTATATTGTATCATAAGCAAACAGATTGTATGTTTATGTTTCTATTTTGCTTATATTTATTTAGATAAAAAAGAAGCCATAGTTAAGTGACGGACCAAAGCCCCGCTAACACTAATAAAAACTTTAATTATTACAACATGGAATACCAACCCCAACCGGAGCAAGCCCCTAAAAAAAATTCGAATGTTATTTATTTTCTTATAGCCGTAGTAGTGGCGCTGTTAGGTACCGACGTATATTTATATACGCAAAAAAACAAATCGGATACAAAAATCGTTTATCAGAACGATGAAAAAACCAGGCTGCAGACCGAACTGGATAGCCTTGAGGCCCAAATAGAGCAGGTAAATTCTGGCCGCGCAAAAATGACTGTAGAGATGCAGGCTAAGAACGACTCATTAAAAGCTAAAATTAAGGTTTTAAGAAGCGAGCTGGCAAAAGGCAAACTATCAGTTGCCGAACTGAATAAAGCACAGGAAGATATTAAACAGCTAAGATACTTTGTAACTAAATACACTGCGGATATTGAAGAGCTGAAAAAGGAAAACGTAAACTTAGCTACCGAGCGTGATACTTTAAAAACCAACCTGGCCAGTGTAAGCGAAAAAGCCAGCACTCTTGAAAAACAAAACCAGGAGCTGGATACCAAGGTAAAAGTAGCATCGGCACTAAAAATTGGGAGTGCTAATGTTGTTGCCTATAAGGTAAAGAACAGTGGTAAAGAATCTGACGTAAAAAAGGCTAAACAGGCTCAAAAAATAAAAATAAACTTTAATGTTGCCAGCAATGCTGTTGCAGAGAAAGGCCTGCATGATGTTTATGTACGTATTATAGACCCTACAGGTAACCTTATTACTCAACCTGATTCCGGCACATTTAATGCTGATAGCCAGGATCTGCAATACACTTACAAAACATCTATTGATTTTAAAGATGATGGCACCGGTTATATTATTGACTGGGTTAACCCATTGCCTTTTCAGAAAGGTACTTATACCGTATTGTTATATGCCGATGGATTTACAATGGGTAAAACAGAATTTACGCTTAAATAAGCAAAGGCTTTAATATTGATCTTTCCCCGGTTATGCAAAACATAACCGGGTTTTTTTATTCTACATCTGCAGTGGGGAAGCTTAAGTAGAATGTAGTACCAATGCCAATGGTGGTTTCAAACCAAACCTTGCCGTTAGCATTCTCTATTGAGTTTTTAACAAATGCAAGCCCCAACCCTGTGCCCGAGCTTTTGGTGGTAAAGTTAGGTTCAAAGATCTTCTCACGCATGTTTTCAGGTATGCCTTTGCCATTGTCTTTAATAGTAAGCAATATATTCTTGTTTGTGATGAGAAACTCAATCGCTATTAGGCATTGTGTTTCTTGTGGGGTTGCTTCAATGGCATTCTTCAAAAGGTTGTTAAAACAGCGTAATAACTGGTCACGATCTGCCCTTATATAAAAAGGTTCTTCGGGAAGCTGCACTTGAATAGTAACATTATCCATATGTTTAAATATGGTTACCGCCTGGCTTAACGTTTCAAAAATATTTATCTGCTCAATACGTGTATCGGGCATTTTTGCAAAGGCCGAAAACTCTGATGCTATGGATGAAAGACTTTCTATCTGCTCAACAAATGATTTACTAAAGCGCTCAAATTTTTGATCAAATTTAGGGTCTTTATCCTTCCATGATTTATCTAACAGTTGCAAGCCCAGTTTTAATGGCGTGAGGGGGTTTTTTATCTCATGGGCAACCTGCTTGGCCATTTCACGCCATGCACTTTCTCTTTCAGACTGTGCCAGTTTTATAGCGCTGTTTTCAAGGGCGGCAATCATGTTATTATATTCTTTAACCAGGGCGCCTATCTCATCATTACGTTCCCACATAATAGGCTCGTTCTTTTTACCGTATATAGTTTTACTTAAGTTATATTGAATAAAATTTAGTGGGGTAGTTATCTGGCGCGCAATAATCACAGCAAACAAACCAATAGCAATAAATACTAATGCATAAACATTTATCATAATGTTCAGCAACGATCCAATACGTTCTGTGTAATCGCTTTCATTTGCAAAATAAGGCAATTGTAAGTATGCTATGGTTTCGTGCTTTACATTTCTTAATGGCACATAGGCTGCTTTATACTTTAATCCACCAATCTTTTCCTCGTTAATTACTTCAGATTTTTGCTGTGCACTTAAAGCTATATAAGCCCTTGAATTCATCCTTCGGGCAAGTAAGCCATACTCATATATTTTGGGTTGCGTTGATATTAATGGTACCCCATTCAAGTTAAACAAAGTCAAATCTGTCGAATAGGTAGACGATAACTGATCAAATCCTACCCTGCTTTCTTCAGTAATATTATTAACATAGTTTTTTAACGGCCCGTTTTCTAATGCAGCAGAGAGCTGCATGATCTTAGAGCGGATAAGCTTATCCTGTTGCACCTGGTATTGGCTGCTTATTGATATAAATGTTATAAAACCTACCAGTATCAAGGTTATCACCACCGCAAATATCATAGAGAATTGTATCCGTGTTTTATACAATATCCTATCAAAATTTAATTTAAAGCTCCAGTTTATGCGGTTATTATTAATGCTAAGTATTTTAACCTTTAACCACAGCAAACGTATTAAAATAACAATAGCACTAAAGGCCAGTAAAAAAACAAAAAAGAACGTAAGTGCAGTAAGGTATGACAGGAAAGCATTTTCTTCTTTACTAACAACTATTAAATTACGCTCACTTGGCTTATATAGCAGGTGGTTATATTTTGTAAATTGATTAAACCCAACAGAATCAGCACCCCTATTGGTAAAAATGCTGTATTTCTTTAGTTCGCCTTTAAAAACTTTGTTAACTACACTGTAAATATAGCTGCCGTTTTGCCCTATCAGCCTATTATCGGTATAAAAGGCGTAGGAGTAATCTTTAAACTCACTCTCCGGCTTAATGTCTTTATCTACCAGTAACTCTGGAAATGTTCCGGCAGCAAGAACCGGCTTGGAGCGTAGTTCAATTACTATTATGCCTAAGTTTTTACCATTATCAATTACCGGCAATATGGCAAAGTAGCTTTGAATGCCAAATGAGTCATTCTCACGGTAAAAGTAATCAGATACTTTAATTGAACTGTAAACCACCAGGTCTTTAAAGTTATCAAGCGAATAGCTTTTATCTGCAGATATAGGCTTATTAAATTCATTAAACTCATGAACCTTAAAGTCGTATTTAGATAGGTACCTGTCAAAATACAGTTTTTGTAAACGTATTTTCAGGTAATCATAATCATTGTTTTTGAAATATTTTGCAATAAAGGGGTCAACAATTATTTTTTTTTCTACTTTTTTAAACAGGATATCGGCAGTTAAATCATCCGGAATCTCCAGCCGTTGTATCAATACCTTACGGGTTTCCTGCTCCTTAACCGATTCAAAATAATTAAGCTTTATAGCTGCTATAACAGCACATATTAAGATAATGCTAATGAAAGATGTAGCGCTAAACTTCCTATCATAAAAAACATAGGCGTACCCTCTTATAAAAACCAATATTCCCCAAAGAATATAAAACAAAGTGAAGCCATGCAAATAGGCTTCCACTGCTGTGGTAATTATAATAGCTGCTATTAGCATTATTGCCTGTTGTAAAGGCTGTATATCAAGCTTAGTGTAAATTGTAAGTACAACCTCGGTTAATAAAAAAAAGGTCAGGAAGGCAAAACACAACATTAATACACCCAGATAGCTAAATGTAGTAAGGTTTAGAACGTTGTTTACATCAAAATTAATCTTGGAGTTAATAACCAAGCCGTAGAACAGGTTAAGCAACGTTGTTGATGTAACGATAAGTACAAGCAAACAGGCTATAAATATTAAATAACTACTCACCTTAGACGGAACATTGCTGATGAGTTTATTGCGCTGAGTGTATAAAAAGCTTACAAACCAACATATGGCTAATATATTGATGCATAAATCGCCTAAAGAGGGATAAACAGAGCTTGATGCATAAAATATAGGATTGAATAATGTTAGCTGTTGAGTAAAATATGGCCAACCATAATGCAAATTAATAACCCGGAACAGTACAATAACCACAGCCAAAACCAATAACGACAGGTATACATGGTTCTTTTTATTGGCCAGGTAGGTTACAATATTATGTATGAGTATGCAAAGGGTAAGTATTGCTATAAGCCAGATAAATATCTCAAAATAAAAAAAATGATTATTAACCTTGCCTTTAATCAGTTTTATCGAAAACAGGTAGGTGCCATTTACATCATGTATAGCATAAACATTCTTGTCGGTAAAATCGGCTATATCAATGTTTCTATCATCGCTAATCCCTGCAGAAAAAGAATTCTCGAGGTATTTGTTCTCAAATGCAAAATTGTTTTTTACCGGGATAAGGAACAGCGCCTTAAAATTTCCCTGTGTTTTTTTAATTATCTCATAATATCCGTTTGCAAGCTTCAGAAACGAACAGCCTTCTTTTATCTTGTTAGGATCGGGCAGTGCCTTAATACCGCTCCAAAAAAATAACTGGTCATTTTTATAAGTGAGAATCCAAATTCTTTTATTAACAGTATTATCATTAATAAAACTTGCAGCAATTGGAGAATTAAAGGAAAGCTGCTTTATATCGTCAAAAGATTTTTTATTGTTTATAATGTTATAAACGTAGTTTTCTTTTTCATGAAGGTTATTTTCAAGCACCCGCGCCGTTTGTGCAAGGTTATTTGCGGGCGTATATGTTCTTTCAACAAAAATTGCTGTAAACAATAAACTGGCAAATAGCACAAATAGGAGTATACGTATTTTTCCCGCGGTGGTCACTCTTTTAAATCTACTTAAAACATTAAAAAAAAACAAAGCCATCATAATGATGGCTTTGCAATTATTGTATTATTACTGTATTACAGCACTTGCCGTGGCTACTTCCCTGTTTACTTTTTTCACCAGGCCCTGCAATACTTTCCCCGGTCCTACTTCAGTAAAGGAAGTTGCACCATCATCCAGCATATGCATTACCGTTTGTGTCCACCTAACCGGCCCGGTTAACTGGGCTATAAGATTATGTTTTATATGTTCAACATCGGTATAAGGCTTGGCATCAATATTTTGGTATACCGGACAAATAGGTTTTTTAAACTCTGTTTGTAAAATAGCATCTTCCAATTCAACACGTGCCGCCTCCATTAACGGCGAATGAAAGGCGCCACCAACGTTTAGTTTTAAAGCACGTTTAGCACCAGCAGCTGTCATTTTTTCGCAGGCGGCATCAACACCGGCAATTGTGCCTGATATTACCAATTGACCAGGGCAATTATAGTTTGCAGGCACAACAACATCAGTAAGCTGTTGGCAAATGTCTTCAACAGTAAAATCATCCAGCCCTAAAATAGCTGCCATTGTTGATGGTTGTATCTCACAGGCTTTTTGCATGGCATTGGCACGGGCCGCAACCAAACTTAAGCCATCCTCAAATGACAATGCACCGGCAGCAACCAGTGCTGAAAATTCGCCCAGTGAATGGCCGGCAACCATTTCGGGCACAAAATCATCGCCTAAAACCTTAGCTAAAATAACGGAGTGCAGAAATATGGCAGGCTGTGTAACATTGGTTTGCTTTAGGTCTTCTTCGGCACCATCAAACATTACATCGGTTATGCGGAAACCTAAAATTTCGTTAGCCTTTTCAAATAATTCACGTGCTTGTTCGCTTTGCTCGTAAAGATCCTTGCCCATACCCGGGAACTGGGCGCCCTGCCCAGGAAAAATGTATGCTTTCATTTGTTTGGTTATTGGTTGATTAAGTTGATTGAATGAATAGTTAAAAGCGTCAACTACTCTCTCAATCAACCATTCTCTATTAACTTAATCTCGATGAAATCAGATTTAAAAACTCTGTCCGGGTTTTTTCTTTTAAAAACTCGCCTGTAAATGCCGATGTTGTTGTTACCGAGTTTTGCTTCTGTACACCCCTCATGCTCATGCAAAGGTGTCGGCATTCAATAACCACACCTACGCCTAGTGGGTTAAGGGTTTCCTGTATACAATCGCGTATCTCATTAGTTAAACGTTCCTGCACCTGTAAACGACGGGCAAATACATCAACTATACGTGGTATTTTGCTTAAGCCAACAACATAGCCATTGGGTATATAAGCCACATGCGCTTTACCAAAAAATGGCAGCATATGATGTTCGCACATAGAGTATACTTCAATGTCCTTAACAATCACCATTTGGCTGTACTCCTCTTTAAATATGGCCGATTTCATTATCTCTTCTGCATCAAGATCATAGCCATGGGTAAGATAAAGCATTGCTTTGGCTATACGTTCAGGCGTTTTCTGCAAACCTTCGCGTTCGGGGTTCTCACCTATCTGTTTTAATACATCAAGGTAACTTGTAGACAGGTTTTGTATCAGCTCGGGATTATAACGGTCAATTTTTTGGTAGCCATTAATGCCCGCGTCCCTGTCTGGAATGTTATCGTCGTTAATCATGGGTTAGGTTTATCCGCCAAAGTATTCGGCAAAATTATTTTCTGTTTCGTACAATTTAACCGAATGTAAAAACACACCCGGGTAAGCCTCTATCGGAGCTTTTAACTGATTAAATATCTCAATAGTGAGCAACTCGGTTGATGCCATTTTGCCCGCCATAAACTCAACATCTTTATTGATGTTCTTATGATCGAGTTTTTCTATCACATACTCATTAATGATGATCTTTAATTCTTTCAGATCTATCAAATAACCGGTTGCGTGGGTTACTTCGCCTTTTACGGTTACAAACAAGTTGTAATTATGCCCATGCCAGTTTGGGTTGGCACATTTGCCAAATACCTCAAAGTTTTTTTCTGCGCTCCATTCCTCGCGGTACATCCTGTGTGCCGCGTTAAAATGTTCCTTACGCGTAATATGTATCATCATAGCAATTAATGGTGCAAATATACAAAACAAAAATAGGCGAGTTGTTTTATCTTAGCTGTCAAAAAAGCGATATATGCGGATATTGTTTGTAGTAGCAACCTCTTTTGAAGTTGAAAGTTTAAAGTTGAAAGTTGAAAGGCTTAAAAACGGCCCTAACTTTAACCCCTCAACTTTTAACTTTAACCTTCTCATTACAGGTGTAGGTATGGTGTCCACAGCATATGCTTTAGGCCGCGAACTGGCCGCAAACAAATATGATTTGGCTATAAACCTGGGAATTGCCGGTAGCTTTGACCGCAACATTGCCTTGGGTGATGTTGTTGAGGTAACTACAGATATTATAGCCGGATTAGGTGCAGAAGATGATGAAATGTTCCTTCCTATAAGCCAGATGGGCTTTGGTGAAAGTGTATTTATAGCAACACAAAGCCTTGCTAATGTTTCTAATAAATTTAACTTAAAGCAAGTTACAGCTATAACCGTAAATACGGTACATGGCAATGAAGCCTCTATCCAAAAAGTACAAAAGCGCTTAAACCCGCAAACAGAAAGTATGGAAGGCGCTGCATTTTTTTATGCATGCCGCGAAGCGGGGGTGCCTTGCCTGCAGATCAGGGCTGTGTCAAATTATGTTGAAAAACGCAACCGCGATAACTGGCAAATAGGGCTTGCCATTAAAAATCTGAATACATTTGCGGTGGAGTTGTTGGAACGTTTAAAAGTTGCAAAGTTGTAATGTTTTATTCTTGTTTGCCAACGTTCTAACTTTGCTACATTACAACAGTAAAAACATGAAACTAACTATAGGCTTTTCGCCCTGCCCTAACGATACTTTTATTTTCGACGCACTAATACACCATAAAATTGATACAGAAGGGCTGGACTTTGAAGTGTTTTATGATGATGTAGAAACGCTTAACCAAAAGGCTTTTCGCGGCGAACTGGATATTACAAAACTAAGCTACCATGCCTTTGCCTATGCTGCCGATAAATATATTTTGCTGGATGCAGGCAGCGCGCTGGGTTTTGGAGTAGGACCGCTGTTAATTACTAAGCAAGCAGATGTCTCAAATCTGATATCTAACATCTCAAATCTTAAAATCGGTATCCCCGGTAAATACACCACAGCTAATTTTTTACTGAGCCTGGCCTTCCCAAATGCTACCAATAAACAGGAAATCATATTCTCTGACATTGAAAACGCCATTTTAGACGGGCGCATTGATATTGGCCTTATCATTCACGAGAACCGTTTTACCTATCAGGATAAAGGCCTCCATAAGATCATTGACCTGGGCGATTTTTGGGAAAAGCGTACCGACTGTGCTATCCCGCTTGGTGGCATTGTAGCTAACCGCAATTTAGCGTTAGATGTTCAGCATAAAATAAACCGTGTATTGCAACGCTCGGTTGAGTTTGCTTTTGCTAATCCAAAATCCGGATTAGAATATATCCGCTCACACGCACAGGAAATGAGCGAAGAGGTAATGTACAAGCATATTGACCTTTACGTAAATCAGTTTTCGGTTGATTTGGGTGCTGAAGGCAAAAAGGCAGTTAAGCTCCTATTTGATACCGCGTTAGAAAAAGGTATCATTCCTGAAATAGGTGAGAATTTGTTTTTGAATCCGCCGATGGCTTAAACTGTTGCTATAGTTCTAAAACTATCCAAGTATCTCTTTTATATCCTCTGCAGATAGCGATTTTATAAAGCTTTCTTCAGTAGTGATGAGTGAGCGGGCAACGCTCAGTTTGCGCTGCTGCAAGGCAAGTATTTTTTCTTCTACAGTATCTTTAGTAATAAATTTGTAGATAAACACGTTTTTGGTTTGGCCAATGCGGTGAGTACGGTCAATAGCTTGTTGTTCAACAGCAGGATTCCACCAGGGGTCAAGTATAAATACATAGTCGGCTTCAGTTAGGTTAAGTCCCACACCCCCGGCTTTTATAGATATCAGGAATACCCTCGTCTTCTTATCTTCCTGAAACTGTTTAACTACATCTCCGCGGTTTTGTGTGCTGCCATCCAGGTATACATATGGTATACCCTCTTTATTAAAATGCTCCCTATAAATGGTTAGCTGTTTTACAAATTGGGAAAACACCAATACTTTATGCCCGCCATCCAACACATTGGAAAGTGTATGTACCACATTCTCAAACTTACCAGAATCACCCTCGTAATCCGAATCTATCATGGATGGATGGTTAGCTATCTGTCGCAGTTTAATTAAGCCTTGCAATACCTGTATCTGATTTTTGGCATAGGTGCCATCTTCCAGGCTTTTTAAAAGTTCATTGCGATATTCAGATTTTACCTTGTCATATACCTCGGCCTGTTCATCGCTCATCTGGCAATAAAACAAGTTTTCTGTTTTTGGCGGAAGCTCGGTTGCTACCTGCTCTTTGGTACGGCGCAGTACAAATGGTTTTATTATTGCCTGCAGCTTTCGGGCTTTATCCTCATCTTTTTTCTTTTCTATCGGTGTTACAAACTCATTCTGGAAAAACTGTTGTGCTCCCAGCAAGCCAGGGTTAATGAACGACATTTGTGTCCACAGATCATTCACTGAATTTTCAACAGGCGTACCACTCAATATAAGTTTAAAGCGCGATTTTAATTGCCTTACCGACTGAAATGATTTTGATGAAGGATTCTTAATATTCTGGCTTTCATCCAATATCACATAATCAAAATAGTATGCCTTAAACATTTCAATATCTATCCGGCTAATGCCATAGGTAGTTATTACCACATCATAATTAGCAAATACCTCTGCCGATTTGTATCGTAAGGCACCGGTATGTACCATTAAGCGCAGCTGCGGGGCAAATTTCTTGGCCTCGTTAAGCCAGTTATATATTAATGAGGTAGGCATGATAACCAGCGATGTACCTTTGCTGCCTGCCTCTTCAGTATCCTCTTTGTGTTTTTGCAGCAAGGCAAGAGTTTGTATAGTTTTCCCTAAACCCATATCGTCTGCCAAACAGCCTCCAAAATGATATTCCTTTAAAAAGTGGAACCAGTTATACCCCGCTTTTTGGTATGGCCTTAAACTGCCTGCAAAATTTACCGGCATAGGCACATCTTCGGTTTCTTCAAAATTAGTAAGCTTTTGCAGCTTGCGGTTCATTGCTATTTCTGCTATCTCGCCATCCTGCAGGTCATTTACTAAGCCTAAGTGGTGTCTGCGCAGTTTTAAATGATCGCCGCCTTCGCTAAAGTGAAGCAGGTTACCATATTGCGAGAACCATAGCTCTGGTATAACGGCTATTTCGCCAGACGGCAGAATAAATTCCTTTTTATGATTAAGGATATGATTTTTTAGCTGTATGAATGGGATGCGGTATGGACCAAAATACACCACCGCATTAATATCAAACCAATCGTTATTTTCGGTTATTTCCAGGTCTATCTTGGTATTGCCAAAAACGTAGCGCTTTTGCCCGTCGGGTTGCTCAAGTTCAAAGCCCATCTCAATCAACTCATCATGGTGCTGATTAAGCCACTCAAAAACCGGGAATGAGCGGTCGCCCTCTTCATCGTACCCGGCAACTTCCAGGTTCTGAAACAACGATGATACTGTTTGCAAACCCAGGGCTTCCAGTTGTTGCAATTTACCCCTCTCCCAGGTTACTGACCGTTTTATGCGATGAAAAAGATAATCATCGCCATTGCGTTCCATACGTACAGATACATGTCTGCCATCTCCATAAGGAAATACATAGCCCGCATATTTAAAATAAAGTTGCAATTGCGAAGTACCACCCTCTACATAAATAGGTTTTAAAACGGGTGTTGCCTCATATTTTTCTGTATTGATGGTAAAGCCCTCGGCGTAAACATTATGCTTTTCTATTAACGGAGCCACAAATTTTTCAAAATAAGATACTTCTGATGATTTGGGGATGGAGATATAACGTTTATTAAGAAAAGGCAGTAACTTCTTGCCTTCAATCTCTTTATCGAAATGGTACAGCGTATCATCCAGCAGCATCCAGGCAGGATGGTTGCAAATGATCTCAGCATCCTTAAACATAAATTCAATGCGCATACCCTGGTATTTAATAGTAGGGAAATAGCGTATCTCCTCTTCATTTCGTCTAAAGTGAAATAGTACAGATGCTGCTTCGGCGGCTATATTCAGCTTGCGGCCGGCTGGGTAGCCCTCCTTACTCATCAGGTATATCTGCTTGGTAGTTAACAGTCCTAATGCCTCTGATAATTTCTTCTCCATTTTGGGGCGAATGATATCAAATAACTGGTCATTAAAAATCTTGGCAAAAAACTCAAATGGGCGAATTGGTTTCTTATAAAATTTTTTGATGATGTTACCCTGCTCAATATCTTCAAGGATCTTGATCAGCTTGCGGTCGGTATCATCAATACAATGCAGAAATTCCTCGGCAGTGTTACTGAATAAACGCTGGTGGGTAAATGAAAATTCTCCGTTAGGATTGAGCTGTACAATGTGCGGCTCAATAACGTACGACAGGTAATCATGCCGGGCAATGGCATAAATTATTTGGCAAGGTTTGC
>JAQBNZ010000107.1 GCA_028288285.1 Mucilaginibacter sp. | reverse complement strand
AACTTGAAGACGGAATTGACGGATTAATTCACATCTCTGACCTATCATGGTCTAAAAAAGTAAACCACCCTAACGAATTTACTAAGGTTGGCGAAAAATTAGATGTAGTAGTTTTAGAGCTTGATATTGATAACCGTAAATTAAGCTTAGGCCACAAACAGCTTGAAGAAAACCCTTGGGATACTTTTGAAAGCATCTTCACTATTGATTCAATACATGAAGGTACTGTGTTAAAAGTAACAGACAAAGGTGCTATTGTAGCTTTACCTTATGGTGTTGAAGGCTTTGCCCCAACCAAGCATTTGGTAAGAGAAGATGGCAAAAGTGTTAAAGCTGAAGAAACTGCTGAATTTAAGATCATTGAATTTAACAAAGAAAACAAGCGTATAGTAATTTCACACTCACGTATATGGGAAGAAGCTCGTGCTGATGCTCGTGTACAGGAATTTGAAAACCGTAAAAAGGAAGCAAAATCTGCTAACAACGCGGTTAAGAAAGTGAAAGAATCTGTAGAGAAATCAACTTTAGGTGACCTTAGCGTACTTGCTCAATTAAAAGAGCAAATGGAAGGTGCAGAAAGCAAAGCTGCTAAAAAAGCTCCTGCTGCTGCCCCGGCTGCTAAAAAAGCAGAGCCTGAAGCTTCTGCCGATACTGAAGAAGAAGCAAAATAAGCTTTTAAAAATTCTAAATACAAAGCCCTTCCGAGCAATTGGAAGGGCTTTTTTGTTGAATTGAATTTTTGTTAATATCTACTTAGTCGGCTTTGTTTTTACGCCCGCTTGTGATGTTATAATGATTTTATCAGTTTGGTAACCAAAGCTGCCTTGCATGTTTATGCCTAGCCCTTGTTGGTGTTGTCACCAACAAGCCGCCATGCATACGAACTTTGAATTAACACCGTGCTAAGTATTGTTGGTGACAACACCAACAACGGCTAAGCGTACTTGCTCAATTAAAAGAGCAAATGGAAGGTGCAGAAAGCAAAGCTGCTAAAAAAGCTCCTGCTGCTGCCCGGCTGCTAAAAAAGTAGAGCCTGAAGCTTCTGCTGATACTGAAGAAGAAGCAAAATAAGCTTAAACATTCTTCTAAATACAAAGCCCTTCCGAGTAATCGGGAGGGCTTTTTTGTTGAATTTATTTAACTAATCACAATTTACTATACCCTAAACACGAAACAATTTTTTACCTTTGCCCAAATCCACCCATACGATGCAAAATCTAACGCTGCTCGACGGTCAAAAGTTCCAAATTACAATTCAGCGTTTATGTCGTCAGTTAATTGAAAATCATAACGATTTTTCAGGCTCAGTTTTAATAGGTATACAGCCACGTGGTATTTACCTGGCTAAACGTGTGGCAGATGAACTGCGTAAGATATTACCTGAAAGTACAATTGAACAAGGCGACCTGGACATTACTTTTTACCGAGACGATTTTCGCAGGCGCGATTCACAACTGGTGCCTAATCAAACCAAAATAGATTTTATTATTGAAGGTAAAAAAGTAATCATGATGGATGATGTGCTTTGGACCGGCCGTACCATTCGTGCCGCTATGGATGCCATGCAGGCATTCGGCAGGCCAGAAAAGGTTGAGTTGCTGGCACTGGTAGATCGCCGGTATTCGAGACATATACCCGTTGCGGCAGATTATGTAGGCATTGAGGTAGATTCCATTGCATCGCAAAAAGTAGTAGTAAGCTGGAAGGAAACCGACGGCGAAGACAGGATAGTACTGGTATCGGAAGTTAAGGAATAATATACATGTCATTGCGAGGAGCGGAGCGACGAAGCAATCTCGTCGCCATTGCATGAACGCTTGACATACGACGAGATTTGCCACGCTATCGCTCGCAATGACATGATAGTTTAACTGATAGTACTGGTATCTGAGGCAAAGTAGGAGTACAATGCACCGTTCATGTCATTGTGAGGAGTGAAACGACGCGGCAATCACGTAGCCAATGCATGACCGCTTAGCATACGACGGGATTGCCACGCTACGCTCGCAATGACATAGTAGTATAAAGGATAGTAAAGAATAATCCAAGATTGAAAATTCGACATTCGAAATAGAAAAACATGGCTCTTAGCACACGGCATTTATTAGGGATAAAAGACTTGAACCGGGCAGATATTGAACTGATATTTGAAACGGCTGATAATTTTAAAACGGTTTTAAACAGGCCGATAAAAAAGGTGCCATCATTACGTGATGTTACCATTGCCAATATCTTCTTTGAAAACTCAACCCGTACCCGTTTGTCTTTTGAGCTGGCCGAGAAAAGATTATCTGCAGATGTAGTTAATTTTGCAGCCTCATCATCATCCGTAAGTAAAGGTGAAACCCTCATTGATACCGTAAATAACATATTGGCCATGAAGGTTGATATGGTAGTGATGCGCCACCCATATGCAGGGGCGGGCATCTTCCTGTCAAAACATGTAAAGGCCCAGATAGTAAATGCCGGCGATGGCGCGCATGAGCATCCTACACAAGCATTATTAGATGCTTTTTCAATAAGGGAGCGATATGGTGATGTGGCAGGTAAAAAAGTAGTGATAGTCGGAGATATTCTGCACTCGCGTGTGGCTTTGTCAAATATTCTTTGCCTGAAACAATTAGGTGCCGAGGTTATGGTTTGCGGCCCAACTACATTAATTCCAAAATACATTGGTTCGTTAGGTGTTAAGGTAGAGCACAACTTAATAAAAGCTCTTAACTGGTGCGATGTAGCCAATATGCTGCGCATTCAAATGGAGCGCCAGGATATTAAATATTTCCCGTCGCTACGTGAATACACCATGCTTTACGGATTAAACAAACAGATACTTGACGGCCTCGACAAAGAGATTACGGTTATGCACCCCGGCCCAATAAACCGTGGTGTAGAAATAACCAGTGATGTAGCAGATAGCAAGCAATCTATCATTCTTGATCAGGTAGAGAACGGCGTAGCTATCCGGATGGCGGTACTATATTTACTGGCAGGGCAGGCCGGATAATGATTATGCCCATGACAATTTTTATTAGAAAAAATATTAATTTGTCATCCTGAGGAACGAAGGATCTGTTGGTGAGGATGCATAGCGGCGAATAGATGCTTCACTCCGTTCAGCATGACAATATACCCTTGCGTGAGCGGCGTTATTGTTGGTTACAATGCAAAGTGTTCCGCTTGTGTTCCGCTTTGTTCCGCTTTTAGCGGAACGGAACAGTTAATTAATCTATCATTTCAGCATTTTCTTAGCTACTTCCTCACCATTGGTTAAAGCCGCTTCAACAGTACCCATGGCTGTACCATCGTACAGGTATTCGCCGGTGAAAAATATTGTGTTTTCAATAGGCGTGCGCAATAATTTCCGGGCAATGGGCGCTTCAACCGTGTCATAGGCGTAGGAACCTCGAGTAAATGGGTCTGCCGTCCAGTTTAAAATTCTGCGGGCTATTAGCATGCCCTTTAATTCACTAATATCACGTTTAAAAATATGGGCTAATGATTGTAATCCCTCCTCTAATATTTCCTCATCGGGCATGGCAATCTTATCTGCAGCTGCTGGTCCGCCTATCCAGCCGGTAAGCACTTTTGATTGATCGGGCACCTGTGTCCACCATGTCGGGATTTCTTCGTCAGAGAACAAGTATCCCATCTTTTTTACATTTTTACCTGCTATAACCCCGGTTTTTTTGTCAAGCCAAAAAGCATCGGTAAACTCCAATAATATTTTTATCACTGCACCAAATCCCATTTGCTGTATAGCCTTATTGTATGCCGGAATTTTGGGTTCAAAAGCTATGGCACCTTTTTCTTGCTTTGATGCCTGTAATACCCCTAAAGGCATAGCTATCAACAACTGTTCGGCTTCGTATACAACAGCATCTTCGCAAACCACTTTAACATATCCCTTTTTCCAGTGGATATCTTTTACAACAGAGTTTAGCAATATCTTGCCGCTTTTTGCCTTGCACTCATTAACCAGGTAATTAATCATGGCGCAATAACCGCCGTCTACCCGGTGCTGGGCATTTTCTTGCTCATTCTGCCATTCATTGCGTAAAGCAAACGCACTTGCCTTGCGGGGGTCGGCCGTGTCATAGCCTGAAACGAATTTCCATACAGAGTCACGTAACTCAGCATATTTATCACCCGGAAACTCCAATTGAAAAAAATTGTAAATATTCGTATCCTTTTGCAGTTCATTCAGCCTTTTAATAAGCAATTCCCAGTCTTCTATTACCATGCTGCTTTCCTCAAAATTGCCATTCTCATAGCGCCACATTTCGGCATTTGCAGAACGATAGGTGAGGTTCGCTTCTTTCAATACATTGAGGGTAACAGGCAGGTTACCGTGTACAAATTCGGCACCCAGCTCGATATGTTTAAAAAAGGGAGTATTACTCAGGGTATGAATGCGCCCGCCGGTACGGTTACGTGCTTCCAACACAGTAACTGTTTTGCCGGCGTTGCTAAGGGTGCGTGCCGCCATTAAACCGGCAGCCCCGGCTCCAATTATAAGAACAGTATTTTTCATAAATAGGTAGATAATGCAAGGTAGAACGAATAGCCATAAGATGCAAGAACGGAGGCTGTTATTGCAGTGTAGCAAGTTATTCACAGCCTTACAAATAGTCTCATCATTATAAATGTTTATAATTATTTTAGCGCAAGGTATTACAGGCAATATTATACCCTTATAGCATGAAGGATTATTTTAAAGTTGACGAGTGGAAGATTATTGAAGAGGGCTTTGATCCGCATTATAATAAAGTTGCTGAAAGCGTTTTTAGCCTGGGTAATGGTCGTATGGGGCAACGCGCCAACTTTGAGGAAACTTACAGCGGTGATACCCTGCAGGGAAACTATATAGCCGGTGTTTATTACCCCGATAAAACCCGCGTAGGCTGGTGGAAAAACGGCTATCCGGAATACTTTGCCAAAGTTTTAAATGCCGCCAACTGGATAGGTATTAATGTTTGGATAGCAAATGAGCAACTTGATCTTGCTAAATGTGAGGTGTTAAGTTTCCGTCGCGAGCTGAATATGAAAGAGGGCTACCTGAAACGGAGCTTCCACGCAAAAACTCCTTATGGTAAAGAGGTGGAGGTTGAATCCATTCGCTTTTGCAGCATGGCCGATGACGAAACCGGGGTTATTAAATATACCATCACCCCAGTGAATTTTGAGGGTGAGGTTACACTAACACCTTATATTGATGGCGACATTGTAAACAAGGACTCCAATTACGATGAGAAGTTTTGGGATGAGGTTAGCAAGAAGATAAATACGGATAGCGGTTTTGTGCAATTACGTACCAAAAAGACCGGCTTCGAGGTAGCTACTGCCATGAAGTTAATGGTGCTACAGAACGGTACTCCGGTTGAATTTGAATCGGCACCTATCCAAAAAGAAAAATATATAGAGGCTGAAATTAAGCTGCAAGCCAGGCAAGGGCAAAGTATCACCCTTATTAAATATGCGGCTAACCTGTCGTCGCAAAATTATAAGGCAAATGAACTGGCTGCAAAAGCGATAGCCATGGTTGAACAGATAAGCAATAAAGGTTTTGATGCCATGCTGGCCCAACAAGCCGCTGCCTGGGCTGTTAAGTGGAAACAAAACGATATTATTATAGAGGGGGATATTGCTGCACAACAGGGTATCCGCTTTAATATTTTTCAGCTGAACCAAACTTACACAGGCGAGGATGATAGATTAAACATCGGCCCAAAAGGTTTTACCGGCGAAAAATACGGAGGCTCAACCTACTGGGATACGGAAGCTTATTGCGTGCCTTTTTACTTAGCCACAGCCGAGCCCAAAGTGGCCCGTAACCTGTTATTATATCGCTATAAGCAATTAGGTAAGGCTATTGATAATGCTAAACTCTTAGGCTTTAAAAACGGCGCTGCGCTTTATCCTATGGTTACCATGGATGGTACAGAGTGCCATAATGAGTGGGAAATTACTTTTGAAGAGATTCACCGGAATGGAGCAATAGCATATGCTATTTTTAACTATACCCGCTATACCGGTGATGAAACCTACCTGACAGATTACGGCTTGGAAGTGCTTATTGCAATTTCGCGTTTCTGGGTGCAACGGATCACGTGGTCGGGCGAGCGCCAGAAATATGTAATGCTGGGCGTTACCGGGCCAAATGAATATGAGAATAACGTTAACAACAATTGGTATACCAGCACCATTGCTACCTGGTGCCTTAAATACACACTGGAAGTTATTGGTAAGATAAAAGAAACAAACGCCGCTAAATACAATGAGCTTATAGGCAAAATTGCATTCAACGAAGAAACTGAATGTGCAAAGTTTGCTGATATTATTGCTAAAATGTATTTCCCTTATGATAATAAGCTGCAAATATTTTTACAGCAGGATGGTTATCTGGATAAGGAGCAGATTTTAGTTAAAGACCTGCCCATAACTGAACGCCCGCTGGTGCAAAAATGGAGTTGGGATAGGATCCTTCGCTCGGTATTTATTAAACAGGCCGATGTATTGCAGGGCCTTTACTTTTTTGAGGATAACTATGATATAGACACCATTCGCCGTAACTTTGATTTTTATGAACCAAGAACGGTGCATGAATCGTCGTTATCGCCATGTGTACACGCTATATTAGCCGCTAAGCTGGGCGATATGGACAAGGCCTATGAGTTTTACCTGCGCACATCCCGGTTAGATATAGACGACTATAACAACGATACAGACGACGGTTGCCATATCACCTCAATGGCCGGCACATGGATGGCTGTAATAGAAGGTTTTGGCGGTATGCGCGTAAAGGATGGCATATTATCATTTAACCCGCTGCTGCCGCTTAAATGGAACGCGTTTTCTTTTCAGATAGGTTTTAGGGGTGCATTGCTGAATGTGAGGGCAAGTAGGGAAGGAGTATCTATCAAGAATACATCGGCACAGGCAATAACTGTAAAAGTTTACAATACAAGTTATTCTGTTAATGCAAATGATGAGATTAGGATTAGGATTTAGGTGTTTTGGCTTCTCAGTTCCCCTCCCTGGAGGGGGCGAATTGGGAGGTGTGGTGGCAGGGGTGGGTTCTAAGCCATATTGGTTAACACACCCCTGCACCCCTCTCAAGAGGGGAATCGCACAAAACCCTTGCTTTCTTCATTATAAATAAACGAATAAAGAACTTATACCAACTAAATTTAAATGTTAACCGACCATAAATTAATCATATATCAACTGCTGCCGCGGCTTTTCGGCAATGCCAATACCACCAATAAAATATATGGTTCTGTTGAAGAGAACGGCGTTGGTAAACTAAATGACATTACAGATAAGGCCCTTGAAGAGATCCAGTCAATGGGCTTTAGTCATGTTTGGTATACAGGAGTAATTGAGCATGCCACCATGACGGATCACTCTGCCTATGGCATCAAAACCGACGACCCTGATGTGGTAAAAGGTCGTGCAGGCTCACCATATGCTATAAAAGATTATTATGATATAGCGCCAGATTTAGCTGTTGATGTAAACAACCGCATAGCCGAGTTTAAAGAACTTGTTGCCCGTACGCACAATAATAATTTAAAGGTAATTATAGATTTTGTACCTAACCATGTGGCGCGTACCTACGCATCAGATGCAAAACCTGCCGGCGTGCGTGATTTTGGTGAAGACGATGATAATACCCTGCATTTTGCCCCCGGTAATGATTTTTACTACATACCCGGCTATCCCTTTATAGTGCCTGGCGGCTACAATCCCGGTGGTGATGAGTTTACATCGCCACTAAAGGATGGTAAGTTTGATGAGTTTCCGGCTAAGGCAACGGGTAATGATGTTTTTAATCCGGCACCATCAATTAATGATTGGTTTGAGACCATTAAACTGAACTATGGCGTTCACTACCTTGATGGTAAAAAGTCACACTTTGACCAAGTACCACCGCTGTGGAACAAAATGCATCATATTTTAAGTTATTGGGCTGATATGGGTGTGGATGGGTTCCGTTGCGACATGATAGATATAGTGCCCATTGAATTTTGGGCGTGGTTCATTCCTAAATTAAAAGAAACTTATCCTTATCTTATCTTCATCGGCGAAACTTACAATGAAAATCAATATTACAATTACATACAAAATGGCCGGTTTGATTATCTGTATGATAAGGTGGGCCTTTATGATGCTATCCGCAGTCTTACCTGTAATGAACCCGGCGCCAACACCTGGAGAATAAACGATATTTGGAATAATCATTCACGCGGTATTGACCAGCACATGCTGCGTTTTATGGAGAACCACGATGAGCAACGCATAGCGAGTCGGGAATTTTCGGGAGATGCAGCGCTGGCTGTTCCTGGAATGATAATAAGCGCTACATTAGCCACAGGGCCGGTCATGATCTATTCAGGACAGGAGGTAGGCGAACCCGCTGCAGGTGCATCGGGCTTTAGCGGGGATGACGGGCGTACCACTATTTTTGATTACTGGGGAATACCTGAGCATCAAAAATGGATGAATAATGGCAAGTTTGACGGAGGGCAATTATCAGCACAGCAAAAAGAACTGCGCAGCTTTTACAGCAGCTTGCTAAATACAGTTAAAAATAACGAGGCCCTGCGCTGGGGTAGCTTTTATGAACTAATGATTGATAATGAGCATCAGCCTGGCTTTGATACACTGTTATATATTTATTTGCGTTATACCTTGCAACAGCGTGTGCTGGTTATTGTGAATTTTAGCCGCCAGGATAAGTCAATAAAACTAAAATTGCCTGAAGATCTTATAGTTCAATTTAAATTGACGGGTGAAGTAACTTTTACAGATCTGTTACGTAATAATGTTTTTAAAACTGATAATATACAGGAAGGTGTGGATATAACCGTGAATGCTGCGAGTGGTTTATTGCTAAATTTGTAATTCTTTTCTAAATTAAAGAACCAGTAGCTTTTTTTGGCTTAATTATGGCTTGAATAACATTAATAAATCGTTCATTCGCTGTTATAATACGTCGCCGATATAATAATTGTACTTTATACAGGTTAATCTGGGATAAAGTATTTGAACTTTTATATTTTTTATGGAATCCAACGTAACAAACTTAAGCTCTGAACTTTTGACAGCCAAGCTTTTAGAAGCTGATGAGCTGATGGAAGATGAAGAATTTCGACATTTAAATAACCCGGCTGAGGGAATAAAACCTATTGTAAAAAAATACCTGGGTATCCCAAATCATGCGGAGCAACTGGGGAATAAATTCTACTTTACTGATGGTGATGCCAGTGTTGAGGTTATTGTAGCCACAAACGAGATCATACGCATAAGAGTAGCACCTCACAGTGTTTTTTTGGAAGATTTTTCATATGCCGTTCCCAAGCTACCCCATCAGGCAGTTGAGTTTACTTTGTTTGAGAATGAGAAGGAATTTAGGGTAAGTACGCCGGCTGTAAATTGCCATATTCGTAAACTGGATTTCTTTATATCGTTTTCTGATAAAAATGATAATGTAACCAGTACTGATGCCGTGCCTATGCACTGGGAAGAAAATACTCAATTTGGTGGTTATTATGTATTCTGCACTAAAACCTGCCATGATCAGGAAAGCTTTTTTGGCTTGGGTGATAAAGCCACCGAGTTTAATCTGCGCGGTAAACGCTTAACTAACTGGAATACGGATGCTTATTCATTTAGTTTTAATCAAGATCCGCTTTATCGTTCAATTCCGTTTTACATAAGCGTTAATGAAGGCATTGCCCATGGTATTTTCTTTGATAATACCTTTAAGGCACATTTTGACTTTGGGGCAGAAGACCGTACCAAAACCAGTTTTTGGTCTGACGGTGGTGAGCTGCTGTATTACTATATCCACGGGCCACACATGATGGATGTGGTGAAGAATTATCATCTGCTTACAGGTACACATCCAATGCCGCCGCTTTGGGCGCTGGGCTATCACCAATGCCGCTGGAGCTACTATCCGGAAAATAAAGTTAAGGTTATAGCCAACGGCTTTCGTCAAAACAGGATACCATGCGATGGTATTTATCTGGATATTGATTATATGGATGGGTACCGTTGCTTTACCTGGAGCCCTAAGTATTTTCCTAATCCTAAGAAAATGATAGCCGAACTGGCTTCGGCAGGCTTTAAAACAGTTGTTATTATTGACCCGGGAATTCGTGTAGATGATAACTATTCGGTATTTAAAGAGGGTAAAGAGAACAGATATTTTTGCCGCCGAAGCGATGATTACTTTATGGAGGGTCATGTTTGGCCTGGTCGTTGCCAGTTTCCTGATTTTACCAACCCAGAGGTACGTGAATGGTGGGGCGATTTGTTTGATGACCTGGTTGAAACAGGCGTTGCCGGTGTTTGGAACGATATGAACGAGCCTGCAGTATTTGGTTCGGGTACTTTCCCTGATGATGTGCGCCACCAGTATGATGGTTACCGCGGATCGCATCGTAAAGCTCATAATATTTATGGTATGCAAATGGTACGTGCTACTTATGAAGGTTTGCGCAAGCAAATGAAAAATAAGCGCCCGTTCACTATAACCCGCGCGGGTTACTCAGGCGTACAGCGTTATTCATCCGTTTGGACGGGAGATAACGTGGCATCATGGGAACATCTTAAACTGGGCAATATCCAGTTACAACGCCTATCGGTTTCTGGTATTTCTTTCTGTGGAACTGATATCGGTGGTTTTAGCGGCGAGCCAGACGGCGAGTTGTTTACCAGGTGGATACAAATGGGTACTTTTTCGCCATTTATGCGTGCACACTCTGCCGGTGATACAAAAGAACGTGAGCCATGGAGCTTTGGTGAGCCATTTACCTCCATTAACCGTAAATTTATTGAGCTGCGTTATCGCTTGTTACCATATTTGTACTCGGCTTTTTGGGAGCATCATCGGTATGGTTTCCCTATACTTAGGCCAGTAGTAATGCTTGAGCAGGATACAATGGCTAACCATTTTCGCCAGGACGAATTTACATATGGCGATAAAATACTCATTTGCCCCGTATTGGAACCAGGCCAGCAAAGTCGTAAGGTTTATCTGCCTAAAGGTAAATGGTACAACTGGTGGAGTTTAGAGGTAATTGAGGGCGGTAAAGAAGTGGTTGTGCAAACACCATTAGACATTATCCCCATATTTGTTAAGGCCGGATCAGTAATACCCGAATACCCGGTAATGCAATATACCAGCGAGCGCGAAATTGAAGAAGTTAAATTGAATATCTTTTATAGCAATTACGAGGTAAATTCTTTCTTGTTTGAAGACTATGGTGAAACATTTGCTTATGAGCAGGATATTTATCTGGAGAAAAAATTTGTAGTAAACGGTACGCCCGAAAAGTTAACTATACAGCAAAGTATGGAAGGTTTGTATACTCCACGTTATGAGGGTTATCACTTTAAAATAAATGGCTTGCCGTTTAAACCATCAAAAGTTGTGGCCGATGGAAAAGATATAGCCACCATCAGTTCTAACTCTGATAAAACATATGAGTTTAAGTTCAGCAAGAATTTTAAGCAAATAGAAATATTCAAATAACAAAAAAGGCAGTTTAAAACTGCCTTTTTTGTTTAATGTAAACATCTGCCCATATTGTATGTTCAATAATGATATATCTGCTCAATAATGATATATTTGAATAACAGGGATTTTTCCCGGAACCAATTAACCTAAGCGCTCAAACGCTACAGAATATGGCAAAGCAAACTAAAAAAACCGATGCTGAAGTAAAGGAGTCACAACCTATAAAGGCTAATAAGGAAACTAAACCAAAAGCTAACAAAAAAGGTGCCTGGCCGGAATCAGAGGATATTAAAGTATCCAAGAAACCAGCTGTAAAAAAAGCTGCATCCGCTAAAAAGTCTGCAACGGTAGAGATCATTGAAAATAATGAGCTGAAAGCTGTTGAGCCTTATAGCCGCTTTACTGATTTTGATATAGATCTGTTTAAATCCGGCAAGCATTTTAAGCTTTATGAAAAGCTTGGGTCGCATGTAGTTGAGCATAAAAGCGTTGTAGGTACTTATTTTGCTGTTTGGGCGCCTAATGCGCAATATGTATCGGTAATTGGCAATTTTAACGGCTGGAATAAAGGGTCGCACACGTTAAATTACCGCTGGGATGCATCTGGAATTTGGGAGGGTTTTATTCCCAATGTTGGTGTTGGCGAAGTTTACAAATATTATATCAAATCATCTACAGGCGAAAATCTTGAAAAAGCGGATCCGTTTGCCCTGCGCTGGGAACTTCCACCTAATACGGCATCTATAATTGCTGATACTTATTATGAGTGGGATGATAAGCAGTGGATGGCTGATCGCCATCAGTATACAGCTTTAGATAAGCCATATTCGGTATATGAAATGCATTTGGGTTCATGGGCACGTAGTCCGGAGAGCCCTGATGAGTTTTTGAGCTATCGCCAGCTTGCAGATACATTGGTACCCTACGTTAAGGAAATGGGCTTTACGCATGTAGAGTTTATGCCAATAATGGAGCATCCGTTTTATCCAAGCTGGGGATATCAGATAACCGGTTTCTTTGCAGCCTCCTCCAGATACGGCACTCCGCAGGACTTAATGTACCTTGTAGAGCAGTTTCACAAAGCGGGTATAGGTGTAATATTAGACTGGGTGCCTTCGCATTTCCCAGGTGATGCACACGGGTTATATAATTTTGATGGCACACATTTGTACGAGCATGCCGATGTACGCAAAGGTTTTCATCCCGACTGGAAATCATACATTTTTAATTATGGGCGTAACGAAGTTCGCGCGTTTTTAATAAGCAATGCCTTATTTTGGCTGGAGCGGTACCATGTTGACGGTTTACGTGTAGATGCGGTAGCTTCAATGCTTTACCTTGATTATTCACGTAATCATGGCGAGTGGGAACCAAACGTTTTTGGCGGGAATGAGAATCTGGAAGCAATATCCTTCCTTAAAGAATTTAATGCTACCGTTTATAGCAACTTTCCTGATGTGCAAACAATTGCCGAAGAGTCAACCTCATTTACAGGCGTAAGCCGCCCGGTTTATACTGGCGGTTTAGGTTTTGGTATGAAATGGATGATGGGCTGGATGCATGATACTATAAATTATTTCTCACATGATCCCATATATCGTAGGTATCACCTAAACCAATTTACGTTTAGTTTAATATATGCTTTTACAGAAAACTTTATGCTACCGTTCTCGCATGATGAGGTGGTGTATGGTAAAGGTTCAATGTTAGGGAAAATGCCGGGCGATGACTGGCAGCGTTTTGCTAACCTGCGATTGATGTATAGCTATATGTTCACTCATCCGGGTAGTAAATTATTGTTCATGGGCAGCGAGTTTGGACAAAGTGCTGAGTGGAACTACCGGAAATCATTAGATTGGCATTTATTACAGTACGAGAGTCATCAGGGGATAAAAGAAACAGTTAAGGCATTAAATAACTTATATACAACTGAACCTGCACTATACGAAAAAAGCTTTGATTGGACAGGCTTTGAATGGGTAGATGCCAGCAACCTGGATGATTCTGTTATAGCCTACATCCGTAAGGGAATTAATACAGAAAATGACCTGCTTATTGTATTTAACATGACCCCGGTTACGCATCATAATTATCGTATAGGGGTACCTGCAGCAGGTGAATGGCAGGAAATATTCAACTCTGACCAGGAGAAATACTGGGGTAGCGGATTAATAAACTTTGACCCAATTGCATCTGAACCGGAAGCATGGCATGGCAAAGATAATTCTATAAGCATAACCACTCCGCCATTAGGTACGGCCATATTTAAAAAAGTAGCTACCAAAGAATTAGAAACTAAAAAAGCAAAAACAGCCCGGGCTAAGTAAATATTGACAATATGAGTGGCAAGTTTTTTTATTTATATCTCGTTGGCGGCACCGTTGCCTTAATATTGTTGATATATGAAATAATTGCCGCATATCCGGATATTAAAGGCCAGGGCGCATTGTTTTATATTGTACCTACAATATTGTTGTATTACATGGCATATAAAACTTACCATGTAAAAAAGGATGGGGAGTTAATGTAAGCGACATCGAAGAGAGAATATTCCTGGTGGCGGTGTCTTCAACCGCCACATTGCAAAAAATACAAGGCGGCAAGTTTCGGTGAAGACACCGAAAAGTAGGAGGTTATCTTCTGGCGGCGGTGTCTTCAATCGCCGCATTGCAAAAATACAAGGTGGCAAGTTTCGGTGAGGACACCGAAAAGTATAAGGTTATCTTCTGGCGGCGGTGTCTTTACCGCCGCATTGCAAAAATGCAAGGTGGCAAGTTTCGGTGGTGACAGCGAAAAATAGGAGGTAAGAGAATATTTCCTGGCGGCGGTGTCTTCACCGCCGCATTGCAAAAATGCAAGGTGTAGATTAGATGGTGACATCAAAAAAAGACTATCTTATTGGCGGTGTCTTCACTGCCACATTGCAAGTCCTAAAAAGTATCCCTGTAATCCGTTAACCATTCGAATTATTTATTTTCCTTTTCATAAAATGAGCAGGATGAAAAATAATAGTCGTTTGGATCAATTACTAAATTCCAATGTGCTTGCAATGGATTCAAGTGTATGTAGTTTAGCTTTTGTTCTACAACTTCTTTATTATGCATTATTTTACTTAACCCCTTCTTTTGCCAGAACTGATGTTTCCTGTCATCACCGGGAATCTTGAATTTGTTTAATAAATGGTCATTTGAGTTTCTGAGTTCTTCTAAGAACCGATGCCCGGTAAATTTCATAAAACTTATGTATGGCATTTCTTTACCGTTCAAAGCAATGTTTTCCCAAATAATATGAATATGATTTGGCATTATTATAAATCCATATACTTTTAATTTGTTCTTTTTAATGAGATAGATAAGGCTATCCATAACAATATGCTTAAATCTATCCGTATTGATAAGTGGCATCCAATTAACTATAGCAACGGTATAAAAATAAACTACGTTCAGTTCCACAAACTAAAGTAATAATTATTCTCATGAGTAAGTAAAGTTGCCGGGTGAGAACAAAGGGGGAAGATGAGAGTACCAATGATACAAAACAACAAAGCCTCCTGAAAATCGGGAGGCTTTGCAATATAAAGGCTTATTTTAATTAAATTTTGCCTATTTCTTGAACTAAATCAATCAATTTGTTTGAATAGCCCCATTCGTTATCGTACCATGATACAACTTTAACAAAGTTGTCATTTAAAGCGATACCTGCTTTTGCATCAAATATTGATGTGCGTGAATCGCCTTTAAAATCTTCTGATACTACGTCATCTTCGGTATAACCTAAAATTCCTTTAAGTTCGCCTTCTGATGCTGTTTTCATTGCTGCTTTGATCTGGTCATAAGAAGCACCTTTTTTCAAACGTACAGTTAAGTCAACTACAGAAACATCAGCAACCGGAACACGGAATGACATACCTGTTAATTTACCTTTAAGATCAGGGATAACCAAAGTTACCGCTTTAGCAGCACCTGTTGATGAAGGGATGATATTTTGGTAAGCACCACGGCCACCTCTCCAGTCTTTAGCAGACGGGCTATCAACAGTTTTTTGAGTTGCAGTTACAGCGTGTACTGTGCTCATTAAGCCTTCTTCAATGCCAAAAGAATCATTTAATACTTTAGCAATAGGAGCTAAACAGTTAGTAGTACATGATGCGTTTGATACAATTGTTTGATCGGCTTTTAATTGCTTGTGGTTAACACCCATTACAAATGTAGGGGTATCATCCTTAGCAGGAGCACTCATAACAACTTTCTTAGCACCTGCATCAATATGTTTTTGTGCAGTTTCCTGAGTTAAAAATAACCCGGTCGACTCGATAATTACTTCCGCGCCAACTTCGTTCCATTTAAGGTTAGCAGGGTCTTTTTCAGCAGTAACACGGATGGTTTTACCGTTTACTACCAAATGGCCGCCTTCAACAGCAATAGTGCCTTTGAATGGTCCGTGGGTTGAGTCGTATTTTAACATGTAAGCCATGTAATCAGGCTCTACAAGGTCATTAATACCAACAACTTCAACGCCTTCTCTTTCAATTGCAGCTCTGAAAGCTAAACGGCCGATACGGCCAAAGCCGTTAATTCCTATTTTCATGATTTTCTAATTTTTATTTGAATAATACGATAATAAATTGTTTATAGGTTCTTTAATAATAGTAGCTATTTTAA
>JAQBNZ010000130.1 GCA_028288285.1 Mucilaginibacter sp. | reverse complement strand
TTCATCCCTGATCATGCCCTCAGGAAACATGACCTGTATTTCTTTTTGCGATTGTGCTAATTCGATTCCTGCGTTATTCAGCGCGATATAAACTTCGCGCATTACCCCGCTTTTCAACTGTAGCCAGCGGTCTATTTCCTCCGCCCAGAACCAGGCCCTAAATTCCACAGCGGTATCGCTGAAATTATTAAGGAAAATAGCGGGTGCAGGCGATTTCATGATATCGGCATGGCTATTTACAATGGATGTCAGCAGGGCCTCGGTTTTTATTACGTCTGACCCATAAGCTATCCGGATGATAAGCTCAACCCTTCGGTTATTATTGGTCAGCGTCCAGTTAACAACATGCTGCGAGATGAGGTCACCATTAGGAACAATAAGCTCCGAACCATCTCCGCATTCAATTTTACTTGAACGGATACCTATTTCCTTGATGGTTCCGGATTTGCCGCTCACTTCTATGATATCGCCGACTTGAACCGGTTTTTCAAAAGCCAGTATGATACCCGATACGAGGTTATTTACAATATTTTGTAAACCAAAACCAATGCCTACACCCAAAGCACCAATTATAATGGTCACGCGATCCATAGGGATGCCGGCTGCCATTATCGCGATAAAAAAACCTACGACAAACACCGTTAGCCTGATCAGCAGGATAGAAGACCTTGTTTTTTTTGCCTGTGGAGTAAGCTTTGTTTGTTGACCGGCAAAATCATAAAAGTAGCTGATCACCTGTGCCAACAGACCTGAAAGCCAGATCACAATAATGAATACCAACACGCTGCGGAAAGTGAATGCCGTGCTGCTAAACTGATACGGATGGTTTAAAAAATCGTTAGTTACATCGTATAAATAATCATCAATGGTCAGGTTTTTAGCCAGTGCCAGCAACCACAAGACTACCGAGACCTTAATTAATACGCCTTTAAACTTTTTTTGGACCACCTTAAAATCTATATAAGAGACAAAGTTTTGTCCCTTGATGGCCTTATTGGACTCCAACTGTAAAAACAAGCTTTCCATTACTATTTGTATGAGCAGATAAAAGCCCATGGCAAGGCAAATATTAAAGGTCGCGCTGATGCCAAATATTTTAGCCAGGCTAAACCGACCTGTGATATTCAGCAGAACGGATATTATATGCAGTGCAACAAATATTTGTAAACCCGGCTTTAGATGTGGTGGATAACGATCTGTATTTGTTTTCAGCAGTCTGATAAACTGAATGGACTTATAGACAGTAAAAACAGACAGTAGCAGTAATGATATCCTATCGAAACCTGTATTGATAATGAGCAAACTGCTGAATGCAAAAAAAATGGCTAAAATAAAAAGAATACGCCAAAATCGATACAAAGGCGCAGGCCAGTTGTCTTTGATAAGCGGCCCTGTAGCAGCTATCATTAACAGCACCATCGTTTCAGAAAATATTTGCCCCGCATGATCGTAAAAGTAAGGTGCAAGCACACTAACGAGTAATACAGCGGATAGAAAAGGCTGTTTTAACGCATAACTGGTTTGCGAAATGAGGTGGTGATGCAAATCGCTTGTTTGAACAAGTTTGCGCCGGCTACTTAAAATCCAGCCAACGAAGAAAGCGAATACCAGAATACATATGATGTGCCCGGTATAATTAGCCTTACTGACAAGAAAGAACCGATAAAGGCGTTTATTAAGTTGGTAACTCTGTAGCATGGCAGTGGTTACCGGGGCAATATAGCCCGGTTTCATCGCCCAAATGTAACCCGCCTCGTTATTCAAGGCTTCAAGTGTGAATTCATGCACTCTGAAGTCGATCCGGTCGTCGATATCTATTAGTAAGATTGTTAAGGAAGAAACCCGGTTTTCCAATAAGCCGATTCTGATGATCGTCTTTTCTGCTTTTTCATTTAGGCTATCCCATTCCCGGTTCAAATTTTGAACTTGTAAGGCATATTTAATTCTCAAATTGCTATCGGCGGGAGCGGCTCTTAAAGCAGTATCTTTTTTGAAGTCTAAAATATCGCCGCTGATTTTATCAAGTAGATTGTTATAATTTGTTAATTGATCTTCCCAGACATTCAGCTGTTTTTTTAAATGATCTACAACGCCCCGGATAGATACCAGATAACTTAATGTTGTTAGCTTATCCACGGATTTGCGCATGCGCTCCATCTGCATCTCCAGTGTTGGCAATTGTTCGCTTATTTCCAGGGTATCAAATCCCCTTGCCAGATCGGTATTATTCTCTACATACGCGGACGTATAACCCTCAATTTTGCCGACAAGTGCATTTACAGAAGCATCAGACTGCTTAAAAGAGCGAATGACTGAATCCCGTTTCAGCACCCGTTCGCGTAACGAATCCCTTAGTGTAGCCTGCCTTTTTATCTTTTTGACCTGTTGTGAAAAGCCGTTTATCGAATTCAAAATGAGCGTTGTAGCTAAAAATAGCGGCCAGGCGATAGTTGTTATTTTGCGCATCTTAGGTTATGTGTTTGCAATGTGCTGCCAAAATAAATAAAGTGTGTATTCATGTACAAGCAATTGATTCACTGATTTATTAAAGATAAGCATTATACATCAAGTATCTTATAATTGAATAATGGTTATTTCTTATGGCGGTTTTCACTGGCTATATCGGATAATGATACAGCAGATATGCAGGTCCGCATCAGCTTACCGAAAACCGTGTTTTGTCTAAACCTTTACCTTTCCTGCATTAATTTTCATATTGAGTAACTTTTATTTGTCTAAAAACAACATTATTGAAAATGACAATTTTTCATATTTACAGCCAATATTTACATACTTGTTATGACCAGATAGCCGGAAATCTGCACCGGATTGTCATCTCATGTACAATCATCTTCCGGATAACAGCAACTTATAAGCACTCTGGTGACCTTGCAAGTTTCCTAGTTAAACGTCACCTACGGGCCATCGGAGAAAAGCGATTTATTGGTTTATTTTGGTGTGGGTTAAAAACAAGAAACGCCGTAAATAATTTATTTACAGCGTTTTTGATCCTTATTATAAAATACTTGGCGGAGAGCTAGGGATTGCAACCCATGTCTGTTCTGTAAATCAATTATTTACATAATTTTCAAATCTCACTGCCATGATTTTGCCATGATCTTGAAAATATTGTAGAAATACAGCTAAACTGCGTTCCGATTTATGTCATCAGTTATCAACTATTATGCTAGTGAACAATACTTGTTGCATTACATAGGGAGACTGGAAAGCACTTTTGATCGGGGCGGATCTGAAGGCAGTAACTGAAATCACTCAAAACATAGACAGCTTTATTCAAATGCTTTCTTCCATGTTGAATATAAGATATAAGGAGCTTCGCATATCCAGCTACAATGCTGACTTGTTAAGCCGTCATTTACACTACAGAGTGCTATAAGCAACACACCGATAGCTCTAAATGTATAAGCTAAATCGATATGTACTAATGGTCAATTAATTACAATATTTTTGCTTTAAATCCTATCAAATTATCTATGACGACGTGGTCGCGGGACGCGGGCACCAAGGTTATCCTTAAAAAGATAAATTTTCCTTTTTAAAAATAAACTTGTAAATATGCCTCACCAATTCATTTACCATTTTTACCGTCCGTTTTATGCTTCCAGAACAGGAATATCAAATGTGGCCCGATGCAAAGCTATTAGATTTGCTTAAATTGGATGACCGTAAGGCCTTTGATATGCTGTACAAGAAGTATTCGGCTAAACTTTATTACGCTGCATATAATTTATTTCGGGATAGGGATGTTTGTGAAGATCTTGTGCAGGAATTATTTATCGATCTGTGGACTAAAAGGAATCAACTTAACATTAACTCGCTTGAGTGGTACTTGAAAGTAGCAATCAAAAACCGGGTTCTGATGTATCTGCGCACTAAAAAAGTAACGCTTGATATTTCTGCTATTGAATTACTGACTGAAAAATACAGTGCAGACAGCCAATTACTACAGCGTGATATTAGTAGGGTGTTAGATAACAATGTTGCGTTACTGCCAAAAAAATGCCGTGAAATATTTACACTTAGCCGCAAAGATTATCTGAGTAATAAGGAAATAGCGTCCCGTTTGAATATCTCGATTAAAACGGTTGAAAATCAAATTACCATAGCATTGAGGTATCTCCGCTCGGGACTTACCGATTATTTGCCTTCAATAATTGCTTTGCTTTTAATGTATGCATTGAAGTAGTAAGCTTAACCATTAAAAATATTTTCAAATTCTTTGGGGGGTGTGCCATGCAATTGCATCTTGCATATATAAACCAATGAGAATATTCCCATTCCTGAAAAAAAGTGATCATGCAGATAGTATTCTGCGTGAAGAACTCGTTAAAAAATATTTTGATGATTTGCAGCTTGATAAAGATATCAGGCCTGTAGATGATCATATAGAATTTGACAGGAATAAAGTGTATGACCGTATCCTTTCTGTTATTAACCAACCTGAAAGAAGAAATACTTCTATTGCAAGAAGGTGGTATGTAGCCGCTTCATTAGTTGCGGGCATAATTGTATTCTTATCTGCGCTTACTTACCAGCATCTTGATAGCCTTATCAATTATTTCGATCCTATTGCAAACAAGCAATTGGTGGCAATGAATGGGCAAATTGTAAATTATAACCTTGCAGATGGTACAAAAGTTTGGCTTAATGGGGGGAGTAAACTTACTTATCCTGAAAGGTTTCGCGGTAAACTGAGGGAGGTGACCCTTGAGGGAGAAGCCTACCTTGAAGTTGCACATGATGCTAAAAAATCATTTATTATTCATACAGGCGCTATTAAAACACAGGTATTGGGTACCAGTTTTAATGTAAAAGCATATCCTGAAGATCCCTTTGTAAGGGTTGACGTAGTTACCGGTAAAGTAGGTGTAACTTATGCTTCAAACAAATCAAATCGCAATGAGACCGTTTTTTTAATCCCTTCAGAGCAAGTAGTGATTAATAAAACAAGTAATACCGCTTTAAAAACGCAAACTAAAGATGTTGATGTGCTTACCGGCTGGAGAGATGGCGGACTTGTGTTTAAAAATATGCCGCTTGGCGAAGTGCTTAATGCAATTCAACACCAATTTAATGTATCTGTTAAGGCAGATGTAAACCTGACAAACTGCGGTATATCGGCCAATTTCACTAATGTTTCTTTACCAAACATTATGAAGATCATATCAAAGCTGATAAAAGGGAAGGCCGTTGCCGATGGCTCCGGGTATCATTTAATGGGCAAGGGCTGCAAATAACCAATTAGAAAAGAAGATAACCAATTATCATTAACCTAAATTAAAAAGACGATGACATAAAAAACAAAAAACCCTGCTCAAATGGATTTGACCAGGGTAATTAAAATGCCGGGTTATTATTAGTGCATGTTTCAGAGGTCGAATTCAGAACAACGCACTTCAATTTAAACACTTTAACTTATTCAAATCTATGAATATATCTCTATTTTCAAATGGAGTGGTTCGTTATGTATTAATATTAATGAAATTTACCTCGCTTGCCTGTTTTGTTGTTTGCTTAATGTGTTTTACATCATTTGCAAATAACACTTTCGGCCAAAAATTTCTTGAGCAATCCGTAACGCTTAAAATAAAAAACCAAAAGCTTACTGATGCGCTTCAAAGGATATCAGTTGAAAACAAAGTAAAATTTGCTTACTCGGATAATGCTCTTAAGCCATCATACCGGGTAAACTTAAATGTCAGTGACAAAAGTATCAAAGAGGTACTTAATAAGGTTTTAACTCCATTCAACCTTGATTATAAAATTATTGATGATGTTGTTGTTATAAGCGAAAGAGCCGAAGCTGCTGCATATACCGGCTCAACACTGGATGCTGCCAAAGCCGTAAAGGTGCAGGGTAGGGTGCTTGATGATGCCAACTTACCTTTGCCAGGTGTAAGTGTAAAATTTAAAGGAACCAATATTGGTACAGTTACAGATGTTAACGGCAACTTTGTGTTGAACCTGCCGGATGCTGATGGGATACTCGTATTCAGCTTTATTGGTTTTAATTCAAAAGAGGTGCCGCTTAACGGGCAAACCACCGCAATAAATGTACAGTTAATACCGGTTCAAAATGCTCTTAATGAGGTTATTGTAGTGGGGTATGGCACACAAAAACGAGTAAATGTTATAGGTTCGGTCGACCAAATCAGCGCTAAGGCCATTGAAGGCAAGCCTGCTGTTAATCTTACCCAGGCCTTGCAGGGAACATCACCGAATTTAATTATACAGCAAACCAGCAATGAGCCAGGGGCTTACCAAACAATTAACATCCGTGGTGTAAGCACCTTTGGTAATAACAACCCGCTTGTTGTAATTGATGGAATTACCGGCGGCGATCTGAACTTGCTTAATCCGCAGGATATTGAAAGCGTATCTGTACTAAAAGATGCAGGTAGCGCTGCAATTTACGGCTCGCGCGCTGCAAATGGTGTAATTTTGGTAACCACCAAAAAAGGCAGTAAAAATTCAGCCGCTACCTTAACATACAACGGGCAGGGCGGAGTGCAGGTGCCACATGTTGGTTACAAACCGGTACACGCTTTCGAGAACGCCATTCTGCGTAACGAGGCCGTTGTAAACGCTGGTTTAACACCGATCTATTCGCCCGAACAAATACGCCAGTTTCAAACACAGGGTGATAAACAATGGTTTCTGGATGCAATATTGCAAAATGCGGTGCAGCAAAATCACAACCTAAGCCTGTCAGGCGGAAATAATACAACATCATACATGGTGTCAGCCGGCGTTACAGATCAGCGCAGCAATTTGGTAGGCCCCGACTACGGTTTAAGGCGTTACAATTACCGTATGAACCTTAATACCGAATTTGGGCGATTAAAGCTGACCAGTATTTTAGCGTACACCCGTACCGAGATCAAAGAGCACTCTTTCAACACCGGTACATTGATTGTTGATGCGGGCAGAACACCAACTTATTACGATATAAAAGACGATCAGGGAAACTATTTAACCAATGATGTACTGGCCGAGTTTAACCCATTAGGCATACTTGAAAAAGGTGGTTACCGTAAACGCGATAACGATAATATCTTTGGAAATATCTCCGCAGAGTTAGGTATCACTAAAGACCTGAAAGTAAAGGGTGTTTTTGGAGGTACGATGTTAGCCAACCACATGTTTGGCCGCGTTACACAAGTTAATTATCTGCCGAAAGGAACATATGGTTCTGACAGGAACACAACAGATGATAACAATAAAAACCTCTTTGTTAACTCTCAATTTCTTGCGCAATACACCAAAATTTTTGCAAAGGATCATAATGTTGATGTGCTGGTGGGTGTAGCAAACGAATCAACTACTGAACAAGGCAACTATTTGCGTTTAAAATATACCGATCCTGAATTGGGAACGCCAACCACCGGTACAATAGTAGATGCATCATCAACCGCCACTAACCTAAACACAAACGAGAGTAGTTTAAACTCGTTATTTGGCAGGGCATCTTACTCCTATAAAAACAAATATTACGGTGAGTTTGATTTTAGGGTTGATGCTTCTTCAAAATTCGCGAAAGATCATCGCAACGCTTTTTTTCCATCAGTAACTGCAGGTTACCGTGTTACCGAAGAGGATTTTATGCAGGATTACCGCAACAACATAGGCGATCTTAAACTTAGGGCTTCATATGGTATATTGGGTAATCAAAATGTTAACAACTATCAGTATTTAAGCACTATAGGCCCGGTGAGAAATGGCAATGGTGCCATAAACAACTCGGTTTATGGTTTCAACAACGTACCTGTAGGTGGTGCAAATATATCATTTGCCAACCCGGATATTCGCTGGGAACGCGCAGCGACTCTTAACCTGGGTGTTGATGCCGGTTTTTTAAAGAATGCGCTAACCGTTTCATTAGATTATTTTAACAAGGTCACCAGAGATATACTACTTCCGCCTATTGTGCCTGGTACGTTTGGCGCTGGGCTGCCGTACTATAATGCCGGAGAAGTACAAAATCGCGGTTGGGAGGTTAATATCAACTATCGCTTAAAAACAGGTGCATTTAACCACAGTTTTGCATTTAATGTTGGCGATACCAAAAATAAGGTGTTAAAACTTGAAGGCGGCGATCAATTAAATAGTTATGATGAAATGCAGCTTATTAATAAGGTTGGTTTGCCAATAGGATCATACGTGGGTTTAGTACGCGATGGTTATTTCCAAAATCTTGATGATATAAATAATGGCCCTAAACCCGCCGGCCTAAACGTTCAGCCTGGCGATAACAGGTATGTTGATATAAACAAGGACGGTATAATTGATGATAACGACAAATTTGTATTAGGCAACGGTTTCCCTCGTTTAACTTTTGGTTTTACGTACAATATGAATTTTAAGCAGTTTGACTTTAACTTGTTCCTACAGGGGGTAGGCAAACGCAGCATGTTTGTAAGGGGTGAGCAGGTTGAGCCGTTCCACGTTAATTATTCACAAGTTATTTATCAGCACCAGCTGGATTACTGGACACCTCAAAACCCGGATGCACGTTTTCCGCGCCTGGCAGCAAGCGGCAGCCAGTCTAACGAAAATAACTTCCGCCGAGGTTCAGACATGTACTTGTTTGACGGCTCTTACCTAAGGGTTAAAAACGTGCAAATAGGTTATACCCTGCCATCGGGGGTTGCCAAAACAATTGGTATGCGAAAGGTTAGGGCATACTTTACCGGCCAAAACGTGCTTACTTTCTCGGGTATGAAATTCCTTGATCCTGAATCGACCGAGCTGGGCGGAAATGTGACGGCAGGTGGCGCCAACAGCGGCAGGTCATATCCACTGCCAATATATTATGGTTTTGGTATTGATATAACTCTATAGATCTACACCACATGAAAAAATTAAAAATCAATAAAATATGCATGGCAATAATGCTGATAACAATAGTATCAGCATGCAAAAAACTGGATCTTGTTCCAACCGACAGATTTACAGATGCAAACTACTGGACAACGGCTGAAAAAGCAAGCAGTGTATTAAACACTGCTTACTCACAAATGACGAATAGCAGTTATTTCTTTTCAAACGAGGCAATGTCTGACAATGCGTTTAACGGCCGGGGCGACAATAATGGTGTTGCCTCAATAGCTGCCGGTACTTATGATCAATCATTAGGACGTTTAAAGGGCGAATGGCGCGATCATTACACAGGTATTAAAACTTGTAACATCTTTTTAGAAAATGTTGACAGGGTTACCAGTATGGATGCCAACCTGAAGGCACGCATGAAAGCCGAGGCGAAGTTTATCCGGGCGTGGCACTATTTCATGCTTGAAACGTGGTGGGGCGATGTTCCTTTAATTCAAAAGGATTTGACCATCGATGAATCGAAAACCATAGTCCGCGCGCCCAAAGCACAGGTTGTTGATTTTGTTTTAAAAGAGCTTGATGAAGCTGCCGCCACATTACCAGTAAACATCGCTTATGCAGAAGCTGACCGAGGTCGTGTTGCCAAAGGCGCCGCTATTGCCTTAAAGGCAAGGGTGCTGCTTTATGAAAGCCGCTGGAACGATGTTGTTGCTGAGTGTGAGGAACTTATAGGTAAAACTGATAATGGAACATACGGCCTGTTTAATTCTTATGAAGGTTTGTTTTTACCGCAGAATGAATATAACAGCGAGGTGATGTTTGATCTGCAGTACCTACCGCCCTCGTTGGGTAACCGGTTTTATACTGATTTTAGGGATATGGCGCCTATTTCAGTAGGGGGAAGGCTTAACTCAATTGCCCCAACCCAGGAACTGGTAGACAGCTACCTTATGCTGAATGGTAAAACACCTGGCGAAAGTGGTTCTGGTTATGACGAAAACAACCCCTACGTTAACCGCGACCCGCGTTTAACCAATACGGTTGTTTACCACCTTTACCAGTGGAAAAAACCTGATAACAGTCTGAAAATAATTTATACAAAACCAGGATCAGACCCTGATCAGGAGCACCGGTTTGACGAGTATGCGCCGGGGGCTACTTCTTCTCCAACAGGCTATTATACCCGCAAATATTATGACCCAACTTCAAATGCAAGTGATTTTGGATCCGGGTTAAACCTGGTATTGATACGTTATGCAGATGTATTATTAATGTATGCCGAGGCAAAAATGGAACTGGGACAGTTAAATGCAAGCGAGTGGGACAAAACGATAAAGCCTATACGTGCACGTGCTGGTTTTACCCAGGCCTCAGCAATTAATTTTCCGGCAGTTAGCACGGAAGCTTTGAGAAATATCGTCAGGAATGAACGCCGGACCGAATTTGCTATGGAAGGCTTACGCATATTTGACATTCGCCGCTGGAAAATTGCCGAAAATGTACTGAACGGCTGGGCGCATGGTGCAAAGTTTGGCCCGCCCGGGGTAGATAACGGTTATATACGTGCCAACCAACGCACATTTGATAAAAGTAAGGCTTATTTATGGCCGGTACCAAGAGACGAACGGGCGGTTGACCCCAATCTTTCACAAAACCCGGGCTGGTAATCATTCATATTTATAAAAAAATTATAATCAATTAAGATCATGAAAAATATTTTTTACTGTTTAATTGCATACATAGCAGTGCTGGTTTTTTTACCGGGCTGCAAAAAAGATAAAACCCTTAGTAACACTCAGGTATCAGCGGTTAACAATTTGTTTTTACCAGAAGATGGAAAACATATTAAAATAGCGTCAGGCACCTCCGGTTCCGTATCATTTGAATGGGATCAGGCGCGTGCACAAGATAATGGCTTGGTTTTATATGAAGTGGTATTTGATAAAGTAGACGGTGATTTTTCAAAGCCTCTTTATTCAGTACCATCAGATGGCAATGGCTTGTATAATAAACTTACCTTTTCATTCAGCGACCTAAATAAGGTTGCTACATTGGCTGGGGTAAAACCGCAGGAATCGGGCAAGGTTAAATGGAGGGTAATGTCATCAAAAGGCATTAATGCTGTTGCATCTGCACAAACCCGTATTGTAGAAATAGAACGCCCCGCCGGCTTTACTGATATACCTACCGAATTGTATCTTACAGGAACTGCGACCGAAGGCGGCGAAGACCTTACTAAAGCAATTAAGATGACACAAACTGCCCCGGGTAAGTTTGAAGTATTTACATCCTTAAAAGCTGGCAGCTATCACTTTGCTGCCGGGAATACTGGTACCCCGTCAACTTTTTCATATGATGGTGCTAAAGTAACAGAAGGTGGCAATACCCAATTTACAGGTGTTACAAAAGTTGAAAGACTGGAAATTGATTTAAACGTAGCTTCATACAAAACTATCGAGATAACCGCCGTAGGCTTATGGTTTGCTGCCGATAATAAAATTTGGTTCGAGCTGCCATATGCCGGCAACGGAACCTGGGAGGCTGATAATAAGTCTATCGTGTTCCACCAGGAATCATGGGGACGTGATGAGCGTTATAAATTCAGGTTCACTTTCAAAAACGCTGATGGCTCTACAACAGACCAGTTTTACGGAAGCTCAAACGCTGATAACAGCGCGGCCACTGCAAGCACGCCTGCTTCTTACTATTATATGCTGCCGGTTAATAATTCACAGTACGATTACTGCTTTAAATTTAACCACGATGCCGATAATAAAACAGCTGATATTAAAGTGATGTTTAATGCCACTGTTCCGGCTTACATGCACACAGTAACAGTTAAGTAATTTCTCTGATTTTTATGGATTGCAGGTGAGAAGCCTGCAATCCGTTATAAAAAAACCAATTATGAAAGTTATAACTCAACATATCAAAAAAGTGGCATTGTTTGGGCTTATCCTGGCTATGCTTGCTTCATGCTTAAAGGACAAGCCTTTTCCGCTTTATGGCAACAAACCTGCACCCGTGGTAGATTATACCTTTGCTGCCACTGCCGATTCGCTGCAGGATAAAACCTACACTACTTTTATATCTGCCAACGGTAATTACTTTGTGCAGAACAATGACGGTAATACAGCCTATAATTACTGGCCGCAGGCGCATACGCTTGACGTATTTACCGATGCTTATTTACGTACCAAGAACGAAATTTACAAGCAACGCATGAAATCGTTGCTCAATGGAACGCGAATTACGAATGGTAACAAATATCCGAACGAATATTATGATGACATGGAATGGTTGGCTCTTGCAAGCCTGCGCGCTTACGAAGCAACAGGAGATAACGATTACATGGATGCCGCCAATATTTTATGGGCAGATATCAAAACAGGTAAAAATGCTAATCAGGGCGGTGGTATTGCCTGGAGAAAATCGCAGCTTGATTATAAAAACACCCCGGCAAACGCACCGGCCATTATTTTTGCTGCACGCCTTTACCGCTTACAAAAAAACGCTGCGGACCTTGCTTTGGCAAAAGAGCTGTATGCCTGGTTAAAGGGCACTTTGGTTGATCCATCAAGCGGTATTGTTTGGGACGGTATCAATGCAAACCACGACAATCAGATCAGTAAAAATAAATTTACGTACAATCAGGGCGTATTTATTGGCGCAGCGCTTGAACTTTATAATATTACAGGCGATGCAAGTTATTTAACAGACGCTGTTCGTACAGCTACTGCAACTATAAAAGATCTGGATATATCGCCCGGAGGCTTACTAAAAAACGAAGGCCAGGGTGACGGGGGATTATTTAAAGGTATTTTGGTTAGGTACCTAACCTTACTTACTCTTAAGGATGACGTATCTGCAACAGATCGGGAGGCGTACGCAAAATTTTTAAAGTACAATGCAGAGACCTTATTTGCTAAGGGCATCAGCAGGCCACAATTGATGTTAAGTCCAGACTGGAAATCAAAACCATCCGGAACAACAGACCTGACAACGCAAATAAGCGGTGTTACAATGATAGAAGCTGCTGCACTTTTAAAAGCTGGCGGCAAATTCTAAATATTGAAATGGATCTTCCGGGCTGTAATTAGAACGGAAGATTTAAATGTTATACTGAAAGTAATTCAATAAAATGAAAGCCAAGATCAAGAACATTTCAGGTTTAGTAATTATTATGCTGCTGGCATCTTACAACCTCACTAAAGGGCAGCAGATAAGCAGTTACACAAAGTATGTAAACACTTTTATTGGTACTGCGCCGCTTAATGACCCCAAAGTTTTGGGTTATACATTACCAAAAGGGTGGAGGTCATGGGCCGGGCTTACCTTTCCGGGCAGTTCATTGCCTAACGCAATGGTACAATTGAGTCCTATGACGGCATATGGATCTGGTGCTGGATATCAATATGAGGATTCTGTTATTTTAGGCTTTACGCATACAAACAAAGGTCACTGGAATCTTTGCAATATTCCTATCCTTCCGCTTTCTAAGCCGGGCAGCAAGTTTGGTTCGAGGTTTACACATAAAAAGGAAAGTTCTGCACCGGGTTTTTATCAGGTATACCTCGATGATTATAATATTAAAGTAAGCCTCACGTCTACATTACGGACTGGATATCATAAATATGAATATAAGGACAATTCAGATAGGCAAATACTATTTGACCTTGGTAAAGCTAATACCCGGGTAACTACCTGGCGGATAGAGCAGGCGGGCGATTTTGCAGTACAGGGTTTTCAAGGCGGGGAGAATATTTATTTTTATGCCAGGCTGAATACAAAGATCGACAAACTGGAAAAAACAGATGAAGGTAAACGTACCGGCTTCGCTATAGTGCATATGGCTAACGGTACAACAGAACCCGTTGAGCTTAAAATAGGCCTGTCCTTTGTAAGTGTTGAAAATGCAAAGCAAAACCTCGAAAGAGAAATTGGGAATAATAGCTTCGAGGCCATCCGCCAGCAAGCATTGCAAAAATGGGAGGGCCTGTTGTCGTCAATTAATGTAAAGGGTGGAACTGACAAGCAAAAGCAAATGTTTTATTCGTGTCTGTACCGGTCATTCCTATGGCCGGCCTTGCGGAGTGATGTAAACGGAGAGTTTAGGGATGTGAAAAAAAATGTAGCGAAAGCTGATTTTAACTACTATACGGAGCCTTCCTTATGGGATACTTACAGAAATAAAGATGTACTGCTTGGCCTGATTACCCCACGAGTTACGCTGGGTGTAATTAAATCCTTGAAAGATGTAGGCGATAAAACAGGATTTATTCCTACTTTTTTCCACGGTGATCACGCGGCATCATCCATTGCAGGAGCTTACTTAAGAGGCATTGATAATTTCGATATCCAGGGGACATACCGGTTACTGTTGAGGAATGCCAATGTAGAAGGCGGAACACGTCCGTATATAACCGAATATATTCAAAAGGGATACATTTCAGATCCGAATATTGCGCACCCGGAGGTAGAAACGAAAGCCAAAGCCGGTGTTTCCAAAACGCTGGAATATTCCTATGATGACTATTCAGTAGCCCAAATCGCAAAAAAATTAGGAGATACAGCGAATTACAGGATATTAATGGCCCGGTCAAAAAATTACAAAAATGTTTTTGACCCGTCAACCCGATTCATGAGAGGCCGGTTGGAGAATGGCGACTGGATAAAGAACTTCAACCCGGAGCAGCCCTATTACGAATATATGTACAGGGAGGCAAACGCCTGGCAGGTATCCTTTTTTGCCCCACATGATATGTCTGGTTTGATTAGCTTATACGGCGGACCAAAAAAGTTTGAAGCAAAGCTGGATTCGCTTTTCACGTTGCCATGGAATCCTAGTTATATAGCCAGGAATGTAGAGACCATGGTTGGGCAGTATTGCCAGGGTAACCAGCCCGACCACGAAGCGCCATTTGCGTATACATTTATTGGAAAGCCGGAAAAAACGCAAAAGATACTCGATCATATACTGAACAATTTATATGGAATAGGCGATGAAGGACTGGAGCTGAGCGGAATGGATGATGCAGGCGAAATGTCGTCGTGGTATGTGTTCAGCGCATTAGGATTATACCCATTTTCGGCCACAGATCCAAAGTATATAGTCACAGCTCCGCTTTTTGATGAGGTTCAATGGAAAACCAGTAACGGAAAAACGCTGACCATCAAAAAGCCTGGAAGAGGTAGGTGCATTACCTCTATCAAAGTAAACGGCAGAAAAAACAATGGCTATTTTGTATCACATGACCTGTTTAAACAAGGTGGGCAAATCACTATTGTGACTAAGTAGTGAATAACGTAGGTCGTAGAATAGATTCGCCGTTAGGCTGATTATAAACTAAACTGAGTTAGAACGAATCTCGAGAATTGGCAATTATCTTTTACCTTGCTTATTAAAAAGTTTGATGAGGAGCAAAATACCTTTAACGATACAGATCCAATTACCTTACATTATTTATGGATGCAGGATCATCATTTGAAATCACAGCATTTTATTTAGTGAGCGTCTTATCTAAAAACCCGTCAGTAGCTGAGGCAGTTTGGGCTATGGCTGGCGGCTTAAAATAGGCCGGTAAAAAGAGCATATAAGGGAGTGTTACAATGAAAATAGCATTCCCTTTTTTTAATTTTTATTAGCGGCCTTAAGTATACATTAGGAGTTTAACGATACTTCATTTAAGATCTTACGCCTTACTGAAGCAACTTCTTGCAGCAGTGATGGAAAATCTGGTGCTCCATGCCTCCATGATCATATCCCTGCATTGAAGCAGTCGGGTGGCGGTATGCCCTGATAGCTTCATCATCCGTAATAAATAAGCATTCTCTTCAAAACGCCCTAATAGTTCCTTCTCAGGGTCACCCGTTATTAATAACATTGGCGGGGCATCTGCTCTTACAAAGTAGAGTGGTGCATATTCGTCAATAATTGGTTGTGTACTTATAATCCTCTTTCTTACCGAATAGTAAAATGGGTAATAGCCTGGCCACTAAATGGAATTACTGCCGCAATCCGATTGGCGTCAATATCGTATTTTTTTACACTTCCTCCGTAATTACCTATATGCTGAAATGTCCAGGCAACTGCGGCAGCGGCATCTTCTATATAAGCAGGAGCAGCTAACGCCAATAATAGCATAACCGTGTTCCATTAGTGCTTTGGGCATTTCGCCAGATCCACCTGTCAATCCGCCTCCATGAAACCAAACAATGGTGGCAAAATTTTTCACACCCTTGGGGTAATAAATATCCAGCTTGCATTATGACAAAATGTAATTGTCTTTTTTATTGATGGAATCGGCATAATAATGTATACCTCTTTCTATAACCACTTGGAAAATCAACGTCATTATATAAAATTACTTTTAAACCATTTTTGCTGGCAGATATTAAAATATCATTATATCGGTCAAAATAGTCTTTACTTCACCATGAAAAAAGATAAAGAAAAAGACGGCAAAGCACCACTATGTGGTCGTAACGATCAACAAGGAAAAATGCTTTATCGCTTTAAAGAAAAAAATGACTGATACCAAAATTTGGGATTTCGGAAAAGGTTCTGAGATTATTAATACACTGTCACAGCCTTGATTTACTTTCTTACTAAAGGATTTTATTATTTATAATTATAGAATCTAATCCAGCATTCTGCAACTATTAAGTGGATACTGAAACCCAGCCAAAAAGCAATTCCAAAAAACTGATGTGGCGAAAGATTTGAAAAGGCAAAGAACAGCCCAACTATTGGACGAACTGAAGCAATAGCCAAACCTATGCTGAACATACGTATCATCCATTCCCGGTGAAGTAGCATCTCGTGTTTTCTTATATGATAGATTGCTTTAAACAAAGCGAATAAAAAAAATACAGCAAATATTACTGTAGCTGATGTTTCAGTTGCGCCACCTATTGACAATTTAAAACTCATTACCAAGGCAGTAACTCCTATTATTGTTGCAGCTGTTGCTACAAACCATCCCAAAATACGGTGCATGCGGATATACTTTACGCGTATGCTGTTTATAAATTGCAGCGGAGCCAATACTATAAATAGGATTCCGGGAACGATGTGTAAAAAAGTCAAAAAAGGATGAAGCTTGAATCCGCTGTCAAACTCACCAAATTTTGGGTTGATATAAGTTTTGATTATTCCGGTTAAACTCATCAATCTGCGGCTTGCCACAATCAGTGCTATAAGCACAAGCACACAGATGAGTACATTCCTGATCGATAGTAACCAGTTCGACGGCCTTTTACTGATCAATTTTTTTTGTGCCATAATTTTGAACGAGAGAAGTGATAGCGGCAACCATTGCAAAAACAATTCCAATCATTTGTATCCACAGACCAATGCTTCCGCCAATTGAAGTGAAATTTACTAAACGGGCCGAAGCGCCGCTTGAGAATAATCCCAGGATCAGGAAAAGCGCTACTAAAATAATAAGGATGGGTAACCATCGCCACCTGCTAAATATTAATAGGCCTACCGGTATAAGCAAAATGAAAAGTACAGGCGGTACTTTGGGATAAGGGACATTGGAAAGAATTTGGGTTACCACACCTATAAATGCGATAATTAAACCTGCTATAATGAGTTTTTTTACAGGCGAAATTGAAAAAAATATTTTCATAACTACTTTACTTTTTCTCAAAGATAAAATTGTACTTAACATGAAATGGGTAAAGTAGACCTAACGGGAAATTGTCTCGTAAGGCACTTGTTTAATATGATCTACTAAAAAATCAAGCACATGCTTTTCATCATCAACAGCTATACAATTTATCATGGGAGTAATAAAGTTAATTGTACCTCAAACAAAAAATTATTATCTGTTATGACTAAGGTATGATTTTGAGGATATAAAAAGGCTAATCTTGATCTTACATTATCTAAACCTATACCTCCGCTTTCATCTTTGGCTCCCTTAACGGGATAATTAAATTATTTTTAACTGCAAATTAAAGCCGGTCACTATTCAATTTAATATTTATTTCGATAAAAGGATCCTCAACATCTACGCCATTGGTCAACAAAGGCCGATACTTCCCTCAGTTGATTAAGCTGCGCTTCGCAAAATCTTTCACGGCCCTGCTGCTTTATTTTAACCAGACCGCAATCTGTTAATATTCTAAGCTGAAGGGATATAGCTTGCCGGCTGACGTTACATTTTTCAGCAATGGCATTTACATTATATGGCTTCGAGGCTATCATGTTAATGATCGCTCTTCGCATTGGGTCGGCTATGGCCCTGGTAAACATCAGTTCTGGCTTTCATATTTAACAAAACTTTTGAACATAAAGCTCCACATTTATTAAAATTGTTTCAAATAGGAAATTTTGGTAATTACTTGCCGGTCAACAGTCATCATATGCGGTAACGAGCCATTATCCGTTGACAAACTATTATTATTGAATACAATATATAAGTAAGATAGAGGTTTAAATTCCCATGAAAAACGGGTATTGTACGCAATGGTATTACTTTCGCTTGTCTTTTGAAATAATCCCGATAATTGCAGCCGAGGATTTAGCGCGATTCTTCCTTCTACCGTATACAAGTTAATGTTTTTGGAAACTTGGTTCATCCCCACTTTATTTAACTTTCCAATTTCAATGCCGGGTGATAAAAATAAGTTGGGAATGGGCGCAAAACTAATGACAGCGTTAAGCGAATTATAACTGCCGTTATAAAACTGCCCGAGGTTACCGGTAAGTGAAGCTGAGATCTTTTTGGACGGATCACTGCTCAATAATATTTTGTGCCTTGTATAGCTATAACTGCGTTTGCTTATGGGGACATTAAGCGGATTAAAACCTTCTTCCAGATTTTGCTTCGTCAATATTACATACCAGGAAATTATGCCGCCATTTTGAAATTGAAACCAAACAGGATTAATATTCAAATATCGATCAGTCAATGCAAGCGTTGTCGCATTGTGGTAGGTTGTATAAGAAATACCAGGACCGTAGGTCCTGATAAAACCCGGCAGCCACCGGCCTCTTTCCTGTAAAAATATACCAGGATCCGTTACGATGGTATTTCCTCTTGCCACAAAACCCATTTGCGGATCATAGCGGCTGCTCACGATAGATTGGTTCCACCAGACCACCCATTTATTGGAATTATAAAATAGCTGAGATGAAACGGCATAACCGGATCTGCTTTTTAAGTCGACGGTCGCCGAACCCATAAAGCTTTCAGACAAACCCTGGCTGAAGCGAAAAAAGCCATCTATGGTACCTGTGAAATTTTTTCGCCCGCTTATCGTACCATGCGTTTCTTCATCTTTATAAGAAACTAAAGTGCCGATCCGGTTTTGTTTTCCAAAATTCTGGGAGTATCTCCCTACAAAAAAGTTAGCGGGGTTAGTTGTAGTATTTCCTTCCTGCCGGATAAACAGGCCGCCTGCGTTTCTTGTGTCAGAACGGTAAACCAGTCTTGCGCCGCCATCGATACTTAAAGGGCTGCCATTAGCATCGAGCCCGATCGCCCGGCTGAAGAATGGCTGGATCCGAGTAGAATAATCGGCCTGCCCATTAGATAAAGGATCCATACCAACTGTAAACAAGCCTGCATTCTCCAAAAAGAACTGGCGCTTTTCGGGGTAAAAGACGGAGAAACGGTTAACGTTATTTACCTTCCGGTCTACATCGGCCTGTGCAAAATCAGTATTAATAGTCAGGTCGAGCAGGGTGTTTGGATTGAGCGCCCATTTAACATCGCCACCGGGTTTAAATGTGCTTTTTGAATTAATGGTCTTTGAGTTTTCCTTAATGTCGTTATAGCCATACAACAGATAAGGCTGCACCCTTATATTGGTCGGTGGCTTTGGTGCTTCTAAATTGATTAACTTTCCTGCATAGGCCATGCGCAAACCGCCGAATGCCCTGGGAAATGCCGGCCACCCTGAAACTTCGTTGCTCCCGCGGGCGATCCTTCCAAAGCTTATACCCCAGGTCTGCAGGGAGTCAGTTTTTGCCTTATACCGGAGGGTTTTCCAGGGTATGGCGATTTCTGCAACCCATGCCGTATCTGTCCGCTGGGTTCTAACTGTCCAAAGGCCATCCCAATCCGGGTCATAGTAATTGTCGTCAAAGGAAAGTAGATCCCTTTGAGCACCATAAGGGTTCATCCCAAACATCACGGCGTTTCTTTCATCATTGTAGCCATCAATCGCAATAGCAAAAAAGTCTGAATTGGCTGCCGAAAAATCTCTTTTGAGATTAAGTGCCCGATAGTTGTTCCTGCCTACGCTGTCGTAACAGATAACACCTACATACAGGTAATTTTTGTTGTATAACAGCTTTACCACGGTTTGTTTTTTAGCCAGTACGCCCTGTATGGGATCTTGTTCAATAAAGTCCTTTATAATTTCGGCCGTCAGCCATTCCGGTTCATCCAGTTTTCCGTCAATTTTTAAATTGCCTTCAATCTTTATGGATTCTACCTTCTTTTTTACCGCATCAGGCGGGAAGATGTCCTGGCAAAAGGTATATTGGCTAAAAAATAAAAACAAGATCAAACAGCATAAAAATTTAAATTTCATAATTGTAGCTTAAGTTGTTTGGCAAAGCTACCGAGCTCATTTATGCTGAAATTGTATGAATAGGAACAACTGGACATCAGAAAGGTATATTACAAAAAAACCCCATCTTTTAAGACAGGGCTCAACGGTTAGGTGCTAGTGACTAAGCCACCAGGTTTAGCTTCAGCGCCAAACGCCTGGTCTATTATGATCTTCCAGGTACCGTCGGCTTGTTGTTTCATAACCTTTATGCCTTTTGCACTAATCTGTACTTTATCGCCATCTGTGATGCTCCATTCAGACCTGCCTAAAGCAATATCTCCTGTAACAAGGCAATAAACAGTTTTTATATCCATGCGGCCTTTATGGCTAATATCGCCCTGATAGATTCCTCAATCTTGCCGAACCGGATACAGGTTTATTGGGTTCAGGCACAAAAATTCCGCTAACATCATACATGCTCATCACGGTGGCTACATCACCGGTATTAAAGGCTGCGACAAGTGTTGCATGGGCGTCCTCTGCCCTTTTCGGTAAATTCATTTTTTTAAGATTTATTTTTAAATTAACTATTTGTTGTTTTGTTCCGTAATTAATCGTTATTTAATTGTTCAGGCAAACAGCGAGGAGCAATTTTGATCATTTTTTACAGTGTTAGCCAGCTTCGCTGCATATTCGTAAACTTTACTAAACAAAAAGGGCCCCATGCTGATCCGCTTTACGCCCAGTGATCCAAGTTCGGCAAAGCCGGGAAGATCGGGCATACACATTACATTTACTGGTAGCGTTGTTGCTGCCGTTACTGCCTGGATATCCGAACTTTTGGTTATGCAGGGAACAAAAATTCCATCTGCACCGGCACTTTCATAAACTTTAATTCGATTAAGGGTTTCCTCAAGCGCTGCGGGCATGCCCAGCAGAAACCCATCAGTTCTGACATTTATAAATATTTGCAGGTTGTTACGACTGATATGGTCTGAGATTGCAGACAAATTTTTCTCGAATTTACCTGAAACCTGAAATTGCCGCGTAATCCCCGGAAGGGTGTCTTCTATATTGATTCCGGCTACTCCAATGTCTTGCAGCTTGCTGATGTTTTCAATAATACCTTCTGTTGTCGGGCTAAAGCCTGATTCAATGTCAACCGTAAAGGGTATCTTAACGAGTTCAACTACTCTTTTAGCAACCTGGAGCAAAGTCGCGAACGGCAAATTCTCACCATCTTCATAGCCAAAGCTGTTTGATAATGCCTGGCTGGAAATACCTATAGCTTTATAATGATTTGCCTCAAATATCCTTGCACTGTTTACATCCCAAATATTTCCTAGTAAAAAAGGTGTTGAACCTAAGTGCAATTGCTTAAATGTTTCAAAAGAGTTCATATGATTTTTGTTATAATTATTTAAATAAAAGTGGGGATGATGGATTGGTATAAATTGTACAAACCGGAACGGTTTTTAATATATATAAGAATTACGTTTATTGAAATAAATAGAGATGCGATTTCAAGAAGAAGAAGATGATAATGGTCGTTTTTAGTCAGCGGGAGGCCCGCTGCTTTACTGAAGTACCAACAACTGATTAACTGGGGTAATATTCAGCAGATAGTCTGAAGGCGTAAGTCCGGTAAATGATTTAAAATCCCTGATAAAGTGTGACTGATCAAAATAACCGCTTTCATAGCCAATGGCTGTAAATGGCAATTGATTTTTTGAGATCAGCTTTAAACTGTACTGGAATCGGTTAATCTTATTGAAGAAAGTTGGCGAGAGGCCTGTATTTTGATAGATCAGCCTGTGAAGGTAGCGCGTCGTGATCCCGTGCCTAGCCGCAACGTAGCCAAGGTTATTTTCAGCTGAATTTCCTTTAATGCTGGTCAGGATATCAGCAACCTTATCAATTTTGAAAGATCTTCTTTCATTGGCGATCAGCCGCTTTATAAGAAATGTTTCAATAAGTTCAACTCTTTTTTCCGCGTCAGCTGTCTCCATAAGTTGCGCGTGCAACGTTTTCACCTGGCTGCCCATCACATCATAAAGATCTGTGATCTGATCATTAAAAACACCAATTTGATCATTTAAAAAATAGGCTGCAGAATGGGTGAAAAACTTAATTCCAAACATCGTATGCTTTCCCTTTGACCGGATAGCTAATGGCTTTGTAATTTGCCCCCAGAGTTCTATTGGCGGAGTTTTGAAGAACTTATTATCTATTGAAGATTCCCAGGTACCATCACCAAGGTTAAAAATCATTTCCATGTCACCACTTGGAAATACTGTATCTTCAAATTCAATATCAGTATCTGATTCAAAGACATAGTAATGCTTTACATAAGGCTTTAAGATGACGGAAGGTTGAAAGTGCGTAAATTCCATGGTGTTTAATACTATCGTCTTTTTATAAGAATGATTTTTGCAATCGATGATTTTTTATAGCTGTATTAACGCTTTCATTCTTATTTTAACCGGTCCGGATTAAATGAATCTCTAAACATTTTCCAGCCCTTCGGCGTATGCTTCCATAATACCAGGTATTTACCGTTTATTAAACTGGCATTACTTGCATCAAAAAATTCAAATAAGCCTTCTTCTGTAACAAACTCCTTTGCATCACCATATAACTTCATTGTTTTAAAGGTACCATTCCTTATTCCCAATTCATGATAGGCGACCTTAAAAAAGTCAAGCGGGGCATCTATCCCGCATAATGTCGGTGTATTGGATGCCATGATCCAGCAGTCCTCTGTATATCGGTTGATTACCAGAGAAGAATCACCTTTGGTGAACGCCTGGAAATAAATACGATTACTGCTTTCGATAGCCTTTCTTGCTATTTCAAAATTAGATTTTATCTTCGCTTGCTGCGCATAGCTGTTATTGCATAAAAACAATAGCGTCAGCCCTTGGAACACAGTAAAAATACAATATCTTTTTGTCATGGGAGTTAATTTTAAATGGTTGATGTTTTCAAAGACATGGTACCAGTCGGTTGCGAATGGTCTAAATCCGAACTTCAATTGATATCCTGCTTTATTAGTTGAAATTGTCTATAGTGTTTTGTGGTCGCTGCTGAATGAATCACGGAACATTTTCCATCCTTTCGGTGTCTTTTTCCAAAGCACCAGAAACTTACCGTCATCAAACAGTTTGTTGTTCTTGTCAAAAGATTTCCAGAAACCTTCTTCTGCTACATATTCATTACCCAATCCATAAACGTCTATAGTAAGGAACCTTCCGTTTCTTAAGCCTATATCGTTATAAGCGATCTTAAAAAACTGAAGTGCGCCCTCGCGGCCTTTCATTGCCCGGGCATTCGGAACCATGATCAGGCAGTCCTCGGCATAACGATTAATAAAAATAGAAGAGTCATTTTTCACGAATGACTGGAAATAAATATCGTTGCTTTCCGCAATCGCTTTTTTTGCTTCTTCGAGTTCAATACTTGACTGGGCGGCTGCGCAGCCACAAGTTAAGGCTAATAGAACGGAAAGGATACAGGTGGTTGATAAGATGCGTTTTGTCATAAATATTAATTTAATGGAAAGCAAAATTACCTCACTGTGGGGCAGCTAAATTGTACAAAACGGAACAGCAAATGTCCCGGTCGCCACCTGTACCTTCCACGGACAAGCCGGAGCAATAGCGATCACGGCACATGGCTTTTCAAAATTATACTTTATTTCTGCGGCTGGCTGAGAACCATAATTTAGGTCAGATTTGTACAATTTTAAGACATTTGACAAGGATAATTTTGATTTAAACTCAGGAAAACGACATCATGAACTGTCATTTTATTTAAAATTTGTTAAGGCGTACACTTTATAACCTCCTTTGTTATAACATCATTTAAATTTATGGCATCTACTAAACACGGAAACAAAAAGCCCACTACGCAACGGCAATTAAGGAACTGTCCATCCTCAACAAATTGCTGGGAAAATGGACAGTGTTGTTTGTTGCCGATGCCCGGATTGACGGAAACGGTAAACTGCGGTTTCAGCTGGGCCGGGACGATGTGCCGATTTCCAAACGACTGCGCTTTAATATCATGGTGAATACGGACAAAGAGTATGCCACTGGTTTGCGGTATATTATAACCAAATATTTTTCACTGTCAACGCATTATGATAGTGATATGGGCCTTGGAGGCGGGCTAACGCTCACCTACTAAACCGAAGGACATAAATAGGATGTTTAGCGGATAGCAATTATCACGGGTTTGACGATGGCCGATGCGAAGTGTGACAAGGGTCAGTATTTAAGATGTTGGCTATCAATTAAGTGTTGTATATTTAATTACATTTTGGGGTTTGTAAATCATATAATAAATAAGATCATGAAAAAAATGTATTTCCTGTTATTCATATTAATGACAACTGGTGTTGTTGTTAATGTCTGGGGTCAAACGAAAAACGACACATCTCAGACGATTTTTATCAACGCGAAAGGTGGCATACACGATCACGGTGGAACCAAACTGGGATACATTGATAAGGACAATATTGTCCGGAATAATAAAGGTCAAAAACTATATTTTATCGACAGGGACGGAAACGTGATCGACGCTTCCGGTAAAAATCTTGGGAAAGCAAAGAAAAATGGCACGTATTATAATAATAGTGGTGAAACCGTACTGACGACCAAGGATATTGATGCGGAGAAATGCGCTATTTTAGATCCGCAAGGCCATAACGTCGGTAATTGGAGCTTTTAGTGCAGCTAATGCCGGCGGAAGCACATTTGGTTAAGGGTGATGATACCATGGAAGTCAAAACAGATACCTTAAAGGTAGGTGATCTGATCTTGATCAAACCGGGTGAAAAGATTGCTGCCGATGGCATTATTGAAGAGGGCGAAAGCTATTTGAATGAATCCATGCCACAAAGGATCTTGACCTAAAATAATCCTGTAGATAGGAAATGTAGTCGTTAACTGGAAACAAATTATCTGTTTTTAGGTTAAATTCTTAGACCCTTCCAAGAAGCACGTACATGTTGGTTGTAATCGGCGTAAACTTGATAGCAACACATATTATCTGTTAATTACGCACCTGTTGAAAAAGTTATTCATTATACCATGCGTAAAATTATAGTATTTATACTGGTGTTGCTAACGGCGCATTTATATGCGCAGGATGCGAGTTCCATTATCCCGGGCAACAACAATACGGTTAAGGATACATCGCGGCAGACGGACCTTATCGATGTCGCTAAAAACCTTTTTCATATTAGCCCACAAAAGGTCAGAGAGCAAAAAGAAAAGAAGATTTATTTTTCCATCCTGCCGATCCCCGGAACTGTGCCGGGCGGAAGCGGCCGGGCGCTAATCACCAGCACAACAGCGGCAACTTACTTAGGCCCGCCGAACACCACTAATCTTTCAAGCGCCGCTTTTACGCCATACTGGAATTTTAAAGGCCGCTTTGGCCTGCCATTACGAACTAGTATCTGGCTTCCATACAATACCTGGACCATACAAGGCGATACCCGCTTCATGGTGTATCCGCAGTACACGTGGGGACTGGGGGAAAGCCATAACTATCCTAATCAGACGCTGGTGGATTATAAATACATTCGTTTTTATCAAAGTGCGTTAAAAAAAATCAAGCCTTATCTGTTCGCAGGCATAGGCTACAACCTGGATTATCACTTTAATGTTAAAAGCGACAACCCTGGTGTTGATCTTCCTCAATATACAAATTATACATACGGCACCAACGGTAGCTCATTTTCGTCCGGGATCAGCCTGAACTTATTATATGATACCCGGAACAACTCAATCAACCCCCTTCCCGGATCTTACACTAACGTAGTTTACCGAGTCAATCCCACTTTCCTGGGTAGCAATGATAACTGGCAGTCCTTATATATCGATGTAAGGAAATATCTTTCTCTTAATCCCTCCAATCCCAACCAGCAGAATACAATGGCTTTCTGGTCGTACCTATGGACGGCACTGAATAGCAAGACCCCATACCTGGATCTGCCGAGTATCGGCTGGGATCCATATAACCGGTCCGGCAGGGGTATGGATCAGAATCGTTACCGTGGCAGCACTCTGTTTTACCTGGAAAGTGAATACCGGCGTGATCTTACGGAGAACGGCTTATTGGGCTTCGTCGTTTTTGCCAATGCCACAACCGTCAGCGGCACGGGCAATCTGTTCACCTCCTGGCACCCAGCGGCAGGTTCCGGTTTGCGGATCAAATTCAATAAAGGATCTAATACCAATATCAGCATTGACTATGGGTTCAGCAAAGGCTATAGTGCTATCATATTCAATCTCGGTGAGACTTTTTAAACATACAGGTTTCGCGTTCAAATTGAAATCCGGGATCTCTTTTAAAACATTGATCTTTCAACAATTACCGGAAACATAACCCTCATTACGGTCAGGACTACAGCTACACCGATCAGTACCTAATAACCTGCTTTAAGCTTCCTCCATTTCATACCAATACAGCTAACTTTTTACTATGTCCTATATTTCACGAAGGTCAGTCGTTTTCTTTTTCAGTTTTGCGGTTTTCTTTTCAAGATAATCAGCAGCCTTATTTCTTCCTTCTCCGGCGGCACCCGCCAATTTTTTACGAAAAACAAAGCCCTTTTTAGTTGCATATAAATAGGTAATGGCTCCGGCGGCTATTGCGCCAATAGCGACCGCAGCGATCACTAAACTGTTATTATCTTCCTTAACAAAAGGATTTTTCATGACTGTAGATTTATTCATTCAACATCCAAATCATTAATTGGTTCTGGATCAGTTGTATATTTTTGCAGTTTGGTTGTTATGACACCCATCTCTATTAAAGAAACCTGTATACTGCTATTCAATCTATTTCGGTGTACCGTAACAAACCTACCCGCCTTTGATGAAGGTTTTTATTAAAAGGTGTTAAGCTTTGGTGCCGTTAACTACGATATCTACCGTTCCCTGATCCGACTTTCTTGAAAATGGCGTTAATTTCTGCTTCAGCAAGCGCACCTGCTTGCTGCGCTTCGGCCCAAGCCGTTACATACTGAACAATACCTACCTGCACAAAAGAGCAAAAGCCTGGCAACCAGTTATGAATCACTCCGCATACCTCTGCTTTTTTCTCTGCGCTGCCGTTGAGGGAACGCTCACGGGATTTTAATAATATAACTTCTTCTAAATTAAATTGTTATATGATGAAGATCATTTGTAGCCATGACACTCATCACTCCTCTCAACAAATGGTCCGGGTACTTTTGCCTAATAACAATTCAGCCCAGTTAAACCAAAAAACATGAAAGCGTTAGTGTATCACGGCCCCGGCAAGAAATCATGGGAAGAAAAACCAAAACCTGTTATAAAAGAGACTACAGATGCTGTTGTTAAAATATTAAAAACAACCATATGCGGAACCGACCTGCATATTATGAAGGGCGACGTGCCTGAGGTTACTGACGGTAGAATCTTAGGCCACGAAGGTGTTGGTATTATTGAAGAAGTCGGAAGCTCGGTAAGCAATTTCAAAACGGGCGACCATGTGATCATATCCTGCATAACTTCCTGCGGCAAATGCGAATTCTGCAAAAAAGGCATGTATTCGCACTGTGAAAAAGGCGGCTGGATACTGGGTCATATGATCGATGGTACACAGGCTGAATATGTAAGGATACCTTATGCGGATAACAGTCTTTACCTTATTCCTACCGGTTCAGATGAAGAGGCTTTGGTGATGTTGAGTGATATTTTACCAACAGGATTTGAATGCGGCGTTCTAAACGGCCAGGTAAAGCCCGGTGATACCATTGCTATTGTAGGTGTGGGTCCGGTAGGTATGGCTGCGTTATTAACCGCTCAATTTTATACTCCCGCAAAAATTATTGTCATAGACCAGGATGATAACCGACTTGAGGTTGCTAAAACTTTCGGAGCCTCTCATCTTATAAATAGCGCCAGTGAAAACGTACTTGCAAAAGTGATGGAACTCACTGGCGGTAAAGGCGTTGATACAGCCATTGAAGCGGTAGGCATACCTGCCACATTTGAATTGTGCGAAGCTATAATAGCCGCAGGCGGCCATATCGCCAACGTTGGCGTACACGGAAAAAGCGTTGAGTTGCACCTTGAAACACTATGGTCAAGAAATATTACTATCGCCACCGGGTTGGTTGATACTGTAACTACACCCATGCTTTTGAAAACAGTCCAGTCCAAACGAATTGAACCGAAAAAGCTGATCACCCACAGGTTTAAACTGGATCAGATACTGCAAGCTTATGACACTTTTGAACATTCCGCCAAGGAAAAAGCATTAAAAGTCATACTTGAAAATTAATCTCAAAACAATCTTTAAAGCACTACTCGAGAAAATAAGCGAAGCTGCAGGACTTCATGGTATATTTGCGAATAGCCAAGATCTACAGAGACGTTTAGCAAAAAAGACCAAGAAAAGAAAAATCCATAAAGCTTAAGGATAAAAAGAAAAAGGCCGAAGACCGGAAAGCGAATGCCGGGAAAGGTAAAACGCTGGATGAGATGATGGCCTACATAGATGAGAATGGTAACATCACGTCAATGCCACCAGATCCTGCCAAAAGAAAAAAGATCATTATCGATGATATACAGATCACTTACCGGTTTATGAAGAAAGACATTAAAAACGGCCCGGTTTATCATACTCGATCTTTTTTACATTAAATTTAGCATAACTAAAATCTCCTTTTTTTAATCTCCACAATACTTCAAAAGCAGTCGGTACAACTATTTCA
>JAQBNZ010000124.1 GCA_028288285.1 Mucilaginibacter sp. | reverse complement strand
AAGCTTATTCATGGTATTTTTACAAAAATTTTAAGCAGTGTTAATAAATGATTAAAAAATTACACGAGAAGATTGCCCAGTTCCAGGATGCAAATATGATCCGGGCACAGGGACTGTATCCTTTTTTCAGGCCCATAGAATCCGGCCAGGATACTGAAGTTATTATTGATAATCAGCGTGTTTTGATGTTTGGTTCTAACTCCTATCTGGGGCTTACAAGCCATCCAAAAATAAAAGAGGCTACAAAAAAAGCAATTGACAAGTATGGATCTGGCTGCGCCGGATCAAGATTTTTAAACGGCACACTTGATATTCATATAGAGTTAGAAAACCGTTTAGCAACTTATGTTGGTAAAGAAGCTGCAGTTTTGTTCAGTACCGGTTTCCAGGTTAACCTGGGTGTATTATCATGCATTACAGGCCGTAATGACTATTTAATACTTGACGAATATGACCATGCCTCTATTATTGATGGCAGCCGTCTATCTTTTTCAAAAGTTATTAAATATGCTCACAACGATATGCAGGACTTGGAGCGCAAGCTTAGCATCCTGCCCGAAGAAGCTGTTAAGGTAATTGTTGTTGATGGCATCTTTAGCATGGAAGGTGATATTGTTAAATTACCTGAGATTGTTGAGCTTGCAGATAAATATGGTGTTAATATTATGGTTGACGATGCACACAGTTTAGGTGTAATTGGCCATAATGGTTCAGGTACGGCATCGCACTTTGGCTTAACTGATAAGGTTGACCTTATCATGAGCACCTTCAGTAAATCACTTGCATCGCTTGGTGGTTTTATTGCCAGCGATTATGAAACTATTGATTACATTAAACATCGTGCACGTTCATTAATGTTTAGCGCCAGTATGACACCAGGCTCTGTAGCCAGCGTGTTAGCCGCTTTAGATATTATTGAATCTGAACCAGAGCGAATTCAAAAACTTTGGGATAACACTAATTATGCTGTTAAATTATTAACAGACGAAGGTTTTGATATTGGTGCAACAGAAAGCCCAATACTACCTATATATATACGTGATAACGCTAAAACTTTTCAAGTAACAAATTACCTGCAAAAAGCAGGTGTGTTTGTTAACCCGGTTGTATCGCCGGCCGTTCCTTCAGATTCATCTTTACTTCGTTTTTCATTAATGGCCACCCATACATTTGAGCAAATTGACGAAGCGGTTGAAAAACTGATAGCAGCCTTTAAAGCTGTTGGAGTAGAGAATACAATAAAAGAGAAAATATAAATCACAACATATTTTATAACCTTATCGATGCCACGCAAGTGGCATCATCATTTTAGCCTCATCCAATTAATTTATGAAAAATGTAATTTCGGTCAAGTCAAAAAAAGAACTTGGCTCTTTTATCGATTTTCCTCATGACTTATACAAAGCCGATCCAAATTATGTACCGGAATTATTTATTGCTCAAAAGGACCTGTTAACCACTCACCCTTTCCACAAGCACTCGGCGCTGCAAACATTTTTAGCTTATGATGGAGATAAAATTGTTGGCCGCATAGCCGCAATTTACAATACCAATCATAACGAGTTTAACAAGGTTAATGATGGTTTTTTTGGATTTTTTGATTGTATTAACGATCAGGAAACGGCTAACCTGCTTTTTGATACCGCTATTAGTTGGTTAAAAGAAAAGGGAGCAGAAACCATTACCGGACCGGTTAACCCATCAACCAATGAAACTTGTGGTTTACTAATTAAGGGTTTTGACAAGCCACCTGTGGTGATGATGACCTATAACCCGGAGTATTATATCACTCTGTTAGAAAACTACGGCTTTAAAAAACAAACCGACCTATTAGCCTGGTACTGGGAAGGCAGCAACTACAACGATAAATCATTACAGTTGCTTGATAAGCTACAGGATCGTTTAACACGCAACAGTGGCATTACTATTCGCAAAATAAACCTGAAGAACTTTAAGCAGGAGGCTGATGCCCTACGTGATGTATATAATAAAGCGTGGGATAAAAACCTTGGCTTTTTCCCGATGACCAACGAGGAGTTTGACTATACTGCAAAAGACCTTAAAATGATATTAGATCCTGACTTTGCACTTGTTGCTGAGCAGGACGGTAAAATTATTGGTTTTGGTGTTGCCATACCTGATATTAACCAAATACTGCGTACAATAAAAAAAGGCCGTTTGTTGCCAACAGGTATCTTTAAATTATTGCTGAACAAAAAGAAGGTTACCGGCATACGTATTATGCTGTTAGGCGTTATTGATGGTTACCGCAAAATGGGTATCGAAGCTTGTCTTTATGGTAGCATTATTAAAGAGTACAGACGCAAAGGTTTAAAATATGCCGAAGCATCATGGACGCTTGAAAAGAACGACATGGTAAACCGTGCTATTGAAGCTATTGGTGGCGATCAGTATAAAACATACAGAATATATCAAAAAGGCATATAACTCCTGTATAATTAATCAATATTATCCTCAATTTTCATCTGCTCGTAATCTTTGTAAAAATACTTGTAGCCATGAGCTGAAAAACGATTTATTTGCAGGGCAATAAAATAAAGGCAAACATATTAAGAATTGGCGTATATGCCTGACTTAATTAAGCCGAATATTTAATTGCGCAAAATTAATGGCTTATGCTATTATCTGTTAAAATAAAAAACTAAAATGGAATCATGATGAGCTAACGCTCAAAATGGTTAAAAACAATTCACTAAATGAAAATCAACATTAAACCTGCTAACGGCAAGCTTGGTATTTTAATTCCGGGTTTAGGAGCTGTAGCTACCACATTAATTGCCGGCGTTGAAGCCGTGAAAAAAGGTATATCACAACCTGTAGGTTCATTAACTCAAATGGGAAGTATCCGTTTGGGTAAAAGAACAGAGAACCGTCATCCAAAAATTAAAGATTTTG
>JAQBNZ010000116.1 GCA_028288285.1 Mucilaginibacter sp. | reverse complement strand
TAATTAATGCGGTAAGGGATGTGCGTAATCTGTTACCGCCTATAGATTGCAGTGCTATAGCGATATTTTCTTTATAGGTTGTTTTTACCGGCATGCCATAAATATAAAAAAACTTGACGGTATGACTATGAAGCATAGCGGTTTGTTACAGCTTATGTTCATTAAATTATCTGCAATAATGCCACTTGTATTCTATGGCTATAATATATGCAAGTTTTTTGTAAAACATTTCAGCCATACCTATGCTATGGTTATCATTGACCTGATTGAAGATCTGATGTAGCTATACATTAAAAAGCTTAGCAATTAAATTGCTTCATTTATAAAGCCTAAATTGAAAATTCTGATGGGATCTAAACACATGATTGCAGCGCAAGCCTAAATAACGCAATTAGTGAATAACTAAGGAATGCTAAGGTTTTAAAGAGTTTTTTATTATTTCCAGAATCCGTTCATTTTTCACAATCCACATTCCTAATCGCTCTTCTGTAATGCCCTCTTTAAGTTTATAACTGTTTACCGGGTTCGTATCTTCAAAAATAGTTTCCATATATCGGAAATTAATATTTTCAATGGATGATAATTCATGGGCAACCTCAACAATATGTGTAGAAACTACAAAGAAACAAGTTTTTACCTCTGCAAAGGCAGCGATTATGGCAAGAGAGGCATCATAAGCATCTTTAACATTTGTCCCTCTGAACAATTCGTCAAAAATGACGAAAATATCTTTTGATTGATTTAATTTTTCAGCCACTTGCTTAACCCGCAATACTTCTTTATAAAAGTGGCTATGTCCCTGTTCAATATCGTCCGCTAAGTTTATGGTTGTAATCAGACCTTTAAATGCGGAAGTCACCATACGTTTCGCAGGCACTGGAAAGCCTATTTGAGATAAATAGATAGCAATTCCAATTGATTTAAGCAGAGATGATTTTCCTGCCATATTAGTCCCGGTAATAAAACAAACATTTTTGTCGGGGCTAAATTCGATGTCATTACTTTTAGAATTGGCAATAAACGGGTGGAATAAGCCCTTAATAATTAATCCCGTTGCGTTAGTTTCATTAACTACGGGAAATGTGAAACCAAGAGCCTTACCGCTTAGACTAACGGATTGATAAACATCTAACTGATAAGCAACACTTAACAAAATCTTCATTTTCTCATAGGCGAGCTGCCTGAAAAAGTGGTCCGCTTTCGCCATATCCGTAGCGCTGCGATTAGGTTTCTTTATAAGTTGTTTTAGCCATACAAATTCTTTCGGTTGGAAAGTGTTTAAAATAGTTGAGCGAAATTCCTGTATTTTTTTAGGCAGATCGCCCTTTAGTGCGTCAGCGTAATTTATTAAGCTATCAAGTATTGACAGCGTACTTTCTATGCCAGTTTGAATTACATAATAATCATTATTGTTATTAAACGCATATATGATTTTTTCTAAGAACCCGGTTATAACTGAAAATGGTTTAGCATGATAATGTTTATTAAGATAAAATTCTACAAAATCATAATCGTTTCTATTTAAGCTAATTTTAATATTGTGTTCCTCAATATACAAAAACACTTCTATTCTTTCCTTTATGTGAACAGGATCGATAAGCGGCTTGCTGAACATATCTTGCAACACTTCATTGCCCCCAATTGTATTTGTGTGGCTGAAAAGATTATATATAGATTGGCGGGAATTGTTATTTTGAAATATTGCCAAATCATTTAGTGTTTGCCTATCTATATCGAAATTCATAAAAAATGCTTGTAAGAGTTGCTTAAAGCTAAACTTTCTGTTGGATTATCTTTAATAATATAAGTAATAATAACCCAACAAAAAAGGCCTGCCGAAGCAAGCCTTTTCAAAATATCTATATAAAATTATTTTATACTGAAAATGAAGTTCCGCAACCGCATGTGCTGGCAGCATTAGGATTGTTAAAGGTAAAACCACGTGCATTCAATCCGTTTTGGAAATCTATCTGCATACCTGCTAAATACATGCCATGTGCTTTGTGCATATAAACAACCAAACCGTTTAGTATAAATTCCTGGTCGCCGTCTTTCTTTTGGTCAAAGCCTAAAACATAGCTCATGCCAGAGCAGCCACCACCTTCAACACCTATGCGCAGGCCAAAGTCATCAGTCAGTTCTTGCTGGTCTCTTAATTTAAAAAGTTCTTTTACAGCACCTTCAGTAAAGGTAACCGGTGCAGTTAAGTTTTCAACAGTAGCGCTCATCTTATTTTTAATTAACTATACAAATATAAGCTAAAATGCGGATTTTTGCAGCGACCTTAATATTTATGACCTCTGCCTAACATTTATAAAATGATACTTTACAACTTACTATTAGATATTTTAAAATATACAGTTGCTGGTATAGGCATAGTATATATTGCATTTTATCTGTTTAAACCCTATCTGGATAAATCAAACAACCTGCAACTGCTCGATCTTAAAAAGGCCATCAACAGCCAAACCCTGCCATTACGCCTGCAAGCGTATGAACGCCTGGTATTATTTACCGATAGAATAAACCCTGCCAATTTATTGATACGCCTACATGGTAGTGGATACACCGCTGCCGAGTTGCATAGTTTAATAGTGGCCGATATCCGTAATGAATATCAACACAACGTAACCCAGCAAATTTATGTGAGCGACCACGCCTGGGCAGTAACAAAACGTGTTAAGGAAGATACCCTGAGCCTGGTGAACAACGCAGTAAAGGCCCTGCCTGAAACTGCAACCGGGCTGGATCTGGGCAGGATATTATTGAACCATTTAAGCCGTTTGGAAGAGAACCCGTATGATATTGCCACTAACCTGATAAGGAAAGACCTGGAGGATCTGTTTTAAATGAAACATAAAAAGTTCACCACCACTTCAGGCATTGAGGTTAAAGAGGTTTATACCGGGCCCTCAGGCATGAATGAACTGCCTGGTGAATTCCCCTATACCCGGGGTATCCAAAAAGATATGTACCGCGGCAAGCCCTGGACCATGCGCCAGTACGCGGGTTTCTCAACCGCCGAAGAATCAAACAAGCGATATCATTATTTACTAAGCCAGGGCACCATGGGGCTTTCGGTTGCTTTTGACCTGCCTACCCAAATAGGTTATGATAGCGACCATGAACTGGCCGAAGGCGAGGTGGGCAAAGTTGGTGTAGCTATAGATTCTTTAAAGGATATTGAAATATTGTTTGCGGGCATAGAGTTAAAGGACATTACTACATCAATGACCATAAACGCTACTGCAGCCATATTACTGGCCATGTACATCGCGTTAGCAAAAAAACAGGGCGCCGATCTTAACCAGCTATCCGGCACCATACAAAACGATATATTAAAGGAGTATGCAGCAAGAGGTACTTATATATATCCCCCTGCCCCATCCATGCGCCTTATTACCGATATTTTTGAATATTGCAGCAAGGAAGTGCCCAAATGGAACACCATATCCATATCAGGCTACCATATTCGCGAAGCAGGCTCAACCGCGGTGCAGGAACTGGCTTTTACTTTGGCCAACGGTAAAACCTATTTAAAAGCCGCTTTAGATAAAGGATTAGATATAAACATCTTTGCCAAACGCCTCTCTTTTTTCTTTAACTGCCATAATAATTTTTTTGAGGAGATAGCCAAATTCAGAGCAGCAAGAAGGATGTGGGCACACATTACCAAAGGCTTAGGTGCTACTGATGCAGGGGCGCAAAAATTGCGTTTCCATACCCAAACGGGGGGCTCTACACTCACCGCGCAGCAACCCATGAACAATGTAGTGCGGGTAACCATGCAGGCGTTAGCGGCGGTATTAGGGGGCACACAATCATTACATACCAATGGCTATGACGAAGCTTTATCTTTACCTACCGAGGCCGCAGCTAAAATAGCGCTGCGTACCCAACAGATAATTGCTTTTGAAAGTGGTGTTACAGACACTGTAGACCCACTGGCCGGATCATACTTCATAGAAGCTTTAACCGATGAACTGGAAGCCGCCGCGCAATTATATATAGATAAGATAGATGCTATGGGCGGTTCTGTTAAAGCTATTGAGCAGGATTATATACAACAGGAAATTGCTGCATCAGCATACCAATACCAAAACGATATTGAAAGCGGCCAGAAAGTACTGGTTGGAGTTAATCGTTTTACCCAACAGGAAGAAGTTGCCCAAAATGTTTTTAGGGTTGATGATTCTATAAGAAGGCAACAAATAGAAAAACTTATTCGTTTAAAGGAAGAGAGAAATAACAATGATGTAAACCAGGCGCTGCAAAATTTAGCAATCGCCGCGAGGGGAAATGATAACCTTATGCCTTACATTTTAACCGCGGTTGAGTGTTATGCAACATTGGGAGAAATAGCCGATACGTTGCGGAATGTTTTTGGAGAATATTAACTTATTATCGCTACAATTAACTTTTTAAATAAATCCTGAAGTGGAAATTAATCCACAATTTTGACCACATCAATGTTTAAACTTTAAAAAGCACCATACAACGCAACTGATGCATAAAAACACTATCTCCATGCGAAATATAATGTTAATAACTTTAATATCTGCTATGATTAAGTGTAATTTTTATAAATATATTTCTTAAAATATATTTTTTTATCCGCTTTTTTTTAGAATATTCGATGTTCCGAAACGGCCGAATTTCGTGCCCTCTCGGAGACTGTAAATCAAGATATTACTAATAACCTTATGGAAAAAACTTGTACTAACGTTTGGAATAGCTGCCTTCAAATCATAAAAGACAACATACCGGCACAAAGCTTTAAAACCTGGTTTGAACCAATTAAAGCATTGCGTATGGAGGGAAGCGTTTTGACGATACAGGTACCAAGTTTATTCTTTTATGAATGGTTGGAAGAACATTATGTTGGGCTCTTGCGTAAAACAATAAAAAAACAATTAGGCGACGAAGGTCGTTTAGAATATAATATTGTTGTTGAACAATCATCAAGCAAGCCATACACAACAAATATGCCTTCTAACGGAAATGGTGCCGAAGCTA
>JAQBNZ010000252.1 GCA_028288285.1 Mucilaginibacter sp. | reverse complement strand
CCCCGGTTTCGGTGTCCCCGGTTTCGGTGTCCCCGGTTTCGGTGTCCCCGGTTTCGGTGTCCCCGGTTTCGGTGTCCCCGGTTTCGGTGTCCCCGGTTTCGGTGTCCCCGGTTTCGGTGTCCCCACCGAAACACTGCCTAACCTAAACAAAAATAGCGATGAATTTAAAACCCATCGCTATTTTATATAAAGCTTAAACCTCTTATTTCTGCCTGAACCAAACCTGTATTGGCGCGCCTGAAAACTCAAAGTTCTCGCGCAGCTGGTTTTCAATAAAGCGGTAGTATGGTTCTTTTACATACTGCGGCAGATTACAGAAAAACGCGAACATTGGTGATGCCCCTGCAATTTGCGTAATGTATTTTATTTTAACGTACTTACCTTTTAATGATGGCGGCGGATAGTTTTCAATTATCGGCAGCATAATATCATTCAACTTGGAGGTAGGGATTTTGCGGGCGCGGTTCTCGTAAACCTGGTTAGCAACCTCTATTACTTTTAACACACGTTGTTTTTCGGTAACAGATGTAAACACAATAGGCACATCAGTAAAAGGTGCTATTTTCTGACGGATTTGATCTTCAAAAGCTTTAATGGTTTTGTTATTTTTCTCAATCAAATCCCATTTGTTCACCACTATAACAATGCCTTTCTTGTTCTTTTCGGCCAGGTGAAAAAGGTTTACATCCTGCGACTCCAGGCCTTCAACCGCATCAATCATCAGTATTACTACATCTGCTTCTTCTAAAGCCTTGATGGTACGCATTACCGAATAGAACTCAATGTTTTCTTTAACCTTGGTTTTTTTACGCATCCCCGCAGTATCAATCAGCATAAAATCATGACCGTACTGGTTATAATGTATATGGATGGAATCGCGCGTGGTACCGGCAATTGGGGTAACTATATTACGATCCTTACCTATTAAAGCATTTATAATAGATGATTTACCTACGTTAGGACGGCCAACAATGGCATACTTGGGGCGTTCGTTCTCATCAAATGGCACATCCTCAAAATGCTTAACCACCTCATCCAACAGCTCACCGGTGCCAGAACCTGTCATAGATGATAGGGTATAAATTTCGCCTAAACCTAAGCTGTAAAATTCGGTAGCATCGGCCAGTTGCGAGTTATTATCTAATTTATTAACTACAACAAATACCGGCTTATTTCCTTTACGTAGTATGTTTGCAATCTCATCATCCAAATCGGTGATACCGGTGGTAACATCAACCATAAACAAAATTACGCTTGCTTCTTCAATAGCAATAAGCACCTGCTCGCGGATGGCAACTTCAAAAAGTTCTTCGGAATTGGCTACATAGCCGCCAGTATCAATTACCGTAAATTTTTGGTCGGTCCATTCAGATGTACCGTAATGTCTGTCGCGGGTTACTCCGCTAAAATCGTCAACAATTGCTTTGCGGCTTTCGGTTAAACGGTTATATAAAGTTGATTTTCCTACGTTAGGCCTGCCTACTATAGCTACTATGTTGCTCATGTTTGTTAGAATCAAGAGTCAAGATACAAGAATCAAGACAGCTTCCGGGCCATCTTTCTATTACTTAACTCAAATATATTATAAATTTAATTTCTTGAATCTTGATTCTTACATCTTGATTCTGATTTACTATTCGTACCCGAATTTTTTAAGGTAATTTTTTTTGCTTCGCCAATCAGGTATAACTTTTACAAACATCTCCAGAAAAATTTTCTTCTGGAAAAATTCTTCCATATCTCTTCTGGCATAGGTGCCTACAATTTTAAGCATCTCTCCTTTATTACCTATCACTATATTCTTTTGCGAATCGCGCTCAACAATAATTTCGGCACTTATGCGGTGCAGCTTTTCGCCCTCTACAAAAGCAGTAACAATAACTTCGGTACTGTAAGGTATCTCTTTTTTGTATTGCTTAAATATTTGGGCACGTATCATTTCTGACGCAAAGAAGCGGTCGTTCCTATCTGTAAGCGCATCCTTTTCATAATAAGCCGGGTGCTCTGGCAGGCTCTCTAATACAAAATCCATAACGGCTTTTATATTATGATCATGCAGGGCCGATATTGCAAAAACCACTTTGGGTTTTAGTTTTTCCTGCCAGTACTCTACTTTTTCTTTTACTTCTTCTTCTGTGGATAGATCGATCTTATTAATCAGTATCGCTAACGGTGCTGTAGAGCTTTGCAGCTTTTTCAGCACATCCTGTTCGTCGTATTCTTCGTTAATATCAGTAACCAGCAATATCAGGTCGGCATCTACTATAGAGCCATCAACCTGATGCATCATACTTTCATGCAATGCGTAGTGTGGTTTAATGATGCCGGGAGTATCAGAAAATACTATCTGGTAATCCTCTTCATTAACAATACCCAAAATTCTGTGGCGGGTGGTTTGCGCCTTCGGGGTGATGATTGACATTTTTTCGCCCACCAATGCATTCATAAGGGTTGATTTACCCGCATTGGGTTTACCAATTATACTTACAAAACCTGCCCTATGTGCCATAAAAAAATAATTAAAATATTATTTGGACTGCAAAGAAACGAATTATATCTTTGCAGTCCAATTAAAAGGGATTGCAAATTGCTTTTTTG
>JAQBNZ010000104.1 GCA_028288285.1 Mucilaginibacter sp. | reverse complement strand
TCAGGCATATGTCGCCCGAACATTCCCGCCATGTGGCACATTTTTTAGCTGAAGTATTGAAAGGGCCGAAGTTGTATAGTGAGGAATATGGAGAACATGCCTTAAGCCATATGGTAGGTAAGCATATTGGAAAGCATTTAACAGAGGCACAGCGTAAACGATGGGCAGACCTGTTATTGGCAAGTGCAGATGAAATTGAAATGCCAGCCGACCCAGAGTTTCGATCAACCTTTGTTGGGCATGTTGAATGGGGTAGCAGGGTTGCTGTGCTTAATTCGCATTTAGTCGAAAATCCTGTCAACCAAAATCACCATATTCCCGCTTGGGGCTGGGGAGAAGTTAAAGGCCCTTATGAGATCGTTGGTTCGTTATTTGAGCATAAGTCCGATAAAAAATAATAAAATATTGCAATTACATAAATGTAATGAATAACCAAAGGTGCGGCGGGCTCTGGCGCACGGAAGCTATTTCCCGTGTGTAGCTGATCTGCATTTATTTAATTTAGAAATTAAAACGATGATTTGTCAATATATCGGCAGCCGCCATATGGGGTGCCCATTCCATGGCTTAGCGAATATTTTCATTGTAAATCTCTTCAAAAGATTTGTTTCGCTGTTTTTGAAAGAGGCCGGAGAATCGCTGATCGATGGGGTGGAGCAGCTGGATACATAAGCGCTTATCCTCGTCGTTCAGGTCATTCACCATCATATGGGCCACCTTCAGTACCAGATCCTTAGCTTTGAGCAGCGTAACCTCGCCTTTGGTCGTCAGTTTCAGCCGCTTTACGCGTTTGTCCTGCTCGTCGGCATATTCACTCACTAAGCCCCGCTTTTTCATCCGGATGAGCATATTGCTCCCGCTGGACAGCTCCATAATATTATTATAGATCGCTTCCGATTTGATCGGGTTCTTTTGGTTATAGATAGTTACCAGAATACCGAATTCCTCCATCTGGTCAAGCCCGGTGCCTTCCAGCGCTTTGTTGGAATAAGCGATATGGAACTTGCCCATTCGGCGTAGCAGGATCACCAGCTGACCATTCAGATCGGGGCGCAGCTCGCCTTTTGATATGCCATAATTTTCCTGCTGAACACTTTGCGCCAGCTGGTGCCGGCAAAAGTCCTCGATACTCGCACCCGGGTGCTGCGCTTCATAAGCGCCCCATAGCTTTACTAATTCGACCGTTTGATTTACTACCATTTGGCAGCAAAATTATAAAAAAATGACAAAACATATTTGCTATATGCTACCAAAAGGTATAATATTGTATATAATTTATCACCAAATGATTTAAAATATGCAAATTCCTTATCTCTTTCCCACTTTTCTGATGCTGCATTTGACAGCATTGGTGCTAATGGCTGGCACCACACTGGTCGATTATTTATCTTACGCATCGCTATGGAAGTCTTTAGGCCAGGGCGAACGTCCGACGGTTTTGATCAACATGATGGACAAGCTGCCTCGAGTAATAGGCATCGGCGCGGCTATGCTGATCCTGACCGGCATCGGTATGATGATCCTGACACATGGTGTTTTCGGCGAACAAATCTGGTTTCGGATCAAGTTCGGGCTGGTAATCCTGGTTATTCTGAACGGCTTGCTCATCGGGCGGCAGCAGGGTGTTAAGCTCCGCAGGATACTTGACAATAGTGAACCGGACCTGACAGGAGAAGTTCACAAAGTCAAAAGTCGCCTGGGCCGTTTTCATCTGACACAGCTTCTTTTGTTCTTGCTCATTATTTTTTTAAGCGTCTTTAAATTCAATTGATATGGTAATAAATCTTTTTATTGCAGGCGCCAACGGCGGTATTGGCCGCCGCGCTGTTGAACAGGCTTTACAAGCCGGTCACCGTGTGACCGCGCTGGTACGCGATCCCGCAAAACTGCCGCTCGTGCACCCCAATCTCACAATTGTTAAAGGCGACATTATGCAGCCGGAGACTTTTGTCCATCAAATGGAAGGTCAGCAAGTTGTACTGTCGGCCTTAGGTGTCAGCGGCGGTTTATTAAGTGATAAGCCAACCACTCTGTATTCCCAAGGTAATGCCAATCTGCTAAAGGCTATGGAGCAGCATAACGTCAAACGGTTCGTTTGTATCTCCGCTTCGGCTCTGGATATAAGCCCGGTAATACCCTGGTATTTCCGCCTGGCGGCTAAATACATTGTTCAAAAGCTGCTTAAGTACATGTATGCAGATTTACGGCAAATGGAAGGCATCGTCAAAGCCAGCAAAGCCGACTGGACGATCATCCGCCCGCCACAGTTGACCGATGGGCCAGTAACCGGCAACTATCGCATGGCCGTTAACCAGTTTTTAAAGAACTGCCTGGAGATATCCCGTGCTGACGTGGCCCATTGGATGCTGAACAATCTGTATAATGAAACAACCTATCGCGCTACTGTTGAAATTGCTTACTGATGATGACGGTGTTTTTAAAAAGATTGCCGGCTTATCGCCTTTAGATTATAAAGCGAAGCTTATGTAGAAAGAAGTATCGTGCTTTAATGATAGTTATTGACCTGTAACTAACTATCACCTAACGATGTCTTTTAAACTTGCAATAAAAACCTGTAATTCGTCCAGGGTATTATAGTAGTGCGGCGACGCTCTTACTGCCCATTTGACGCCCTTCTCGTCAAAGTCTATTACCCCAAAAGCCCGGTAGCTGGGTACAACGTTTATCTTTCGTTTTAATAATTCATTTACGATTAAAACGGGGTCGGAGTTTTTTACAGTAAAAGTAACCAGGCTTGCTAATTCAGGGCCTTTATCCAAAACCCGAACATTATCGATGGCTTTCAATTCATCTCTCAGGATACCTGATAATAGCTTAACCTGACCCCATATTCTTTCCTCTCCAATGTCCCGGCAATACGCAATTGCAGTATTGGTCCCCAGGACGGTAGAATAAGCAAATTCCCAATCTTCGAACCTCCTCGCGTCAGTCTGTTGCTTGTATAACCCTTTTTCCGTCCATTCGGCCCCGCGCATATCGATAAACATTGGTTCCAGGCCGGCATGTAATACTTTATCCGAAATAAACAGGATGCCTGTTCCTCGCGGACCTCTTAGAAATTTCCTCCCTGTAACGCTCAAAAAATCGCATTTCAGCTCCTGGACATCTAACTTCATCTGACCGGCCGACTGGCAGGCATCGAGGATATACCAGGTCCGGCCATGATGAGACTGCAAATAGCTATTATAAATTCTGGCTATCTCCTTAACCGGCTGCACTAAACCGGAGTTTGTTGGAATATGCGTAATGGCAAGTAACCGTGGTTGCAGCCGTTTAAGCTTCTCTTCCAGATCGTTTAGATCTACACCCCCAACCGGCGAATTATTGATGTGAACGATCTTTATGCCCAGCCGTTTCTGAAGGGATAGAAACTGGATTTGATTAGATACAAAATCGTCGTTATCAGTCAGGATGATATCACCCTCCTTGAATGGAATAGACGACAAAGCACGGGTATATGAGTCCGTAGCACTTGCCGTGAAAGCAATATTTGAGGCTTTGCAGTTGAACAAAAGCGCTGCCTGGTGATAGAACTCCTGTATTGCGCCGGTCATACAAGCAGATGCTTCATAACCCCCGATTTCCGCCTCCAGATGGATATGGTCAAGCTGTGCTTTCGTAACAATGTCTGGCATAAGGCCGGCACCAGCATTGTTCAGATGTATGACATTTTGTGTTCCCTTAGTCTCATTTCTGAATCTTTCCACCTCAGCCGGCGAGAAGATACTGGCAGGCGGAAGTAAAATACTTTTGTTGCTCATGATTTTGATATAAATATTAATTAAATTCTGCAATGCACTCGATCTCTACCAGGGCATTCAGCGGCAGCCCCTTCACCGCTACGGTACTGCGGGCGGGTTTATTGTTATTAAAGTATTGCGCGTAAATAGCATTCATTCTTGAAAAAAGCTCCATATCCGTTAGAAATACATTTACTTTAATTACTTCGTTCAGCGTCAGGCCTGCTGCATGCAGCACCAGTTCAAGGTTTTCCATTGCCCTTTTTGTTTGATCCTCAATATTATCCGCTTCAATCGCCATACTGGACGGATCCAGGGGTGTCTGGCCCGAGCAATACAGCAAATTACCTGTCCTGACCGCCTGGGAATACGGTCCGATTGCCTTTGGTGCGAGTTCTGTAAATATGTACTCCATGTTCAGTCGTTTTTATATATGCAAAAATATAGTCGCCTTGACGCATTATTATTGCGTATTCTTTGTTTTTTTAAATAAATTGTGCGAATACTATCGATTATCAGGAAACTTATGCATTCATTGGATGACTACGACAAAAAGCTGCTGCAGGAATTACAGCAGAATAATAAATTAACAACTGAGGAACTGAGTAAATTGGTAAACCTAAGCCAGAGCGCTATTCATCGAAGGATTACAAAGCTTCGAAACGAAAAGTATATAGAGGCAGACGTTTCCATCATTTCACCAAAGGCTATTGGCTTCGGAATTACCTGTGTGGTTGATGTGGTACTGCATGAGGGAAGCTCAAAAGCAATCGATAAATTCAAGTCCGAGATGAAAAAATGTGTCGAAGTCGCCCAATGCTATTATGTAACTGGAACGTATGACTTTGTGCTGATTATTAATACAAGGGACATGAACCACTTTGAACTTTTTTCTAAAAAGTACCTGATGGACAACCCTAATTTGAAACACTTTTATACTCATGTGGTAATGGATAAGGTAAAGGTTAGCTATGGAGTAATTCTTTAAGGACGACCGTTGCCCCGTTGTTAATTCTACAGTTTGGTCCTCCAGATCAATACATACAACCCCTTCTGTTACCAAAAAAGTTTCATCACTGTTTGGGTGATAATGCCAATAAAAAGGCTCTGTCATTACACTTAGCCTAACAACATGGTCATTGATTCGCCGCCATTTGTATAGATACTTTTTTCATATTTCGAATGTGCCCGTAATACTGCTCAGGTTTACATCTCCCTTAAGAACAACTATAATAACATGCTTCATGATAAAAGATTTGTACAAAATACATCATCGAATAGTCCAAATCAACCCTATTAAAAGTCTATTTAGCACCCTGTTACTAACAATTTAAGACTATACTTTTGACTAAACAAATGAAATTATGAAAAGATTGGAAAACAAAGTTGCCGTTATTTACGGAGACGGCGCCGTAGGAGGTGCAACAGCTATATCCTTTGCCCGGCAAGGTGCCAGGGTGTTTATTGCAGGCCGTACTCAAAGTAAGCTGGATGCCATAGTTAACGAGATTGTTTCTTTTGGAGGAATGGTTGAAACAGCTATATTAGATGTGTTAGACGAGCAAGCTGTAGAACAGCACATTAGTGAGGTTATACAGAAAGCCGGAAAAATTGATGTTTCATTCAACGCGATTGGTATTCCTCAAAAAGGTATTCAAGGTATTCCACTTACAGAATTGTCGTTAGAAAGTTTTTCACATCCAATTACTGTATATTCCCAAGCTCATTTCCTGACCGCTAAAGCGGCAGCGATTCGAATGGTTAAACAAGGGTTTGGCGTCATCCTAATGCACACGCCAAACGCGAGCCGGATAAGTCCTCCTTTTGTAGGCGGTATGGTACCGGCCTGGTCAGCAGTTGAAGCCCTCTGCCGCTCACTTTCTGTAGAATGCGGACAGTATGGCGTGCGGTCCGTTTGTTTGCACACAACAGGTATACCGGAAACACCATTGATTGACGAAGTCTGGGATATCCATGGTAAGTCACATGGTATAGGGTTCGATGAATTTCACGCGGTTATGGAGGGAATGACGCATAGGAAAAAGCTAACTACGCTTGAAGAACTAACAAACGCAGCCGTGTTCGTAGCCTCGGACGAAGGCAGCGCGATCACAGGTACTAATCTTAACCTGACAGCCGGGATGATTGTGCAATAAGTTACTAAATATTATATAAGAAATTTAAAAGGAATGTTTGCGAGCCTGAAGCCCGATCGCGAATTAGTAGCTGATACAATTCTCAAACTCATTGATACACCTAAAGGGGAAAGGCCCTTGAGGACGGTAGTAGATCCTGTAACAGGCAAATTTTTCAGAAATAGCCAATAAACAAGTTCAAGAACAGTTCAACAACTTCTTAACAGCATTTGGGATGAAAATTATGTTAGACTAATTTGAAACCAGTAAAGGTGAATTGAATAACACTAAATAATTAACCAAGAAATGGAAAAACAAGACTATAGTCTAAGCATTACTGTCGATGCTTCAGCACAAGAAATATTCAACAAGATAAACAACGTTGCAGCATGGTGGTCAACCAATTTTGAAGGCAAGTCGGAAAAGGTTAATGACGTTTTCACTGTTCGCTTCGGGGAAACATCTATAACAATAAAAATTGTTGAGCTAATATCTAACCAGAAAATTCTTTGGCTCGTAACTGACTGTTACAAACATTGGCTCAAAGACAAAAAGGAATGGGTAGATACCCAGATAAGCTGGGAGATCTCAGCAATAGGCGATAAAACTCAAATTTATTTTACACACATTGGCCTGGTTCCCGGACTCGAGTGTTATAATGGCTGTGAGGATGCCTGGACCTATTATTTGAAAGAAAGTTTATATAAACTGTTTACTGAAGGCCAAGGAATACCGGAGTGAAGAAAACCTGTTTAAGGGAATTTCCGTTGATCAGAGGATGAACTCAGATTCCCACATCTCCCCAAGATAATTATATTGCTAAATATTTAAATAAATATTATCATGACCTTTAACCGCTTTAAAAATACTCATTTATTCATAGAAGGCATCATAACGTGCATCTTTGCATTTTGCCACACAACCTCTTTTTCTCAAAATTTATTACAATCACCTCGAATGAAAAGACCAGATTTTACAACAACCCTATTAGTAGATCAATCCACTACGGAAGCATTCAAAGCCATTAATAACGTGCGGGGCTGGTGGTCAGAGGAAATTGAAGGTAATACGGATAAACTTAATAGTGAGTTTAAATACCATTACCAGGATGTTCATCGCAGTCAAATGAAAATAATTGAAATGATACCCGGCAAAAAAATCGTTTGGTTAGTTATAGACAATTATTTTAAATTTACGAAAGACAAAACCGAATGGAAAGGGACAAAAATCGTGTTCGAAATTTCCAAAACGGGTAAGAAAACGGAAATTCGTTTCACCCATGTGGGTCTAATTCCTGAGTATGAATGCTTCGAGATTTGCAGAGATGCCTGGACAAATTATATACAGAATAGTTTACGCAGCCTCATTACTACCGGCAAAGGCCAGCCTAATGGCACCGGTAAACCGCAAACTGAAAATGAAAAGAAACTTGGGTCGGACAAATAGATAAAGAGGTCATTAGGCGTTTGCAAACGCGTTGATAATGGTGCCGATCATAGCACTTACGCGGTCGTAGCTATGAACGTGGCGACCTCTGCCATTTCCTGCAACGAAGGCAGACGTCTATTGCTTTCCGCTATTATCTAATAAATTTGATTCAGCATTTGAAGGCAGAATGAATCTGGCTTTTGTTTTTTGCGATGCACCTAAACGGTTATAAAAGCGTATAGCAGGCTGATTAAAATCGGGTGTCTGCCATTGAATATTGATGCAGCCCCGGTTCGAGGCAATTTGCTGTAATTTATGCATAATCGCATTA
>JAQBNZ010000110.1 GCA_028288285.1 Mucilaginibacter sp. | reverse complement strand
CCCTCGTTTTGGGATTGCAAAGGTAGAAACCTTTTCTGAATTTGCAAACTTTATTTTTTATTATTTTAAAGCAGCTTTTTCAATTAACAACCGCCTTTTCGTTTCCTCTTTTGCGGGCTGCAAAGGTGCAAATAATTTCTATTTCTATCAAGTGAAATTTCACTTTTATTTAATATTTTTTATTCGCTAAATCTTCAAAAAACAACGCCCTTTTTCTTTGAGCGGATACAAATGTAAGGAGAAAACCCCTTTCAGCCCAAAGAAATTTTCAAATAATTGAAACAATTATATAACTCACTGAAAGCTAAAGCTAAAGCGGGGTAAGTATTACCCGTTAAAACACTTGTTTACGTCAAATAAGCTCTCACAGGTATATTATAACTATCAAATTGCAGCGTAAAAATTTGCGTAAATTTGAAACTGATATGGATAATTACACTTTCCCCACGCGTTTTTTAGAATCATTAGAGCAGGAACCAGGCTTTGATCGCCAAAATTTTGTTGAGACTCATCAATCTGAAGCTGCTTTAACTTCTATCAGAATTAACCCATTTAAGCCTGCAACTATAAAAACGGACCAGCAAGTGCCCTGGTGCGCCGAAGGTTTTTATTTGGATAGTCGCCCTTCTTTCACTTTCGACCCGCTTTTCCATGCAGGTGCTTACTATGTACAGGAGGCATCGTCAATGTTTATTGACCATATCATAAAAACTATCCGTCCTGTAAAAGATGAACCGGTAAAAGTTTTAGACTTGTGTGCGGCTCCAGGCGGGAAAAGCACTCTATTAAATTCTGCTTTAGAGAGCAGTGACCTGCTGGTGGCAAACGAAATCATAAAAACACGTGTACCTATATTAACTGATAACCTTAGCCGCTGGGGAACATCAAACGTAATAGTTACCAATAACGACCCAAAGGATTTTAACAGTATCCATAGTTTTTTTGATATTGTATTGGTTGATGCGCCGTGCTCCGGTTCGGGCATGTTCAGGAAAGACCCGGCTGCTATGAATGAATGGAGTGAAGGGAATGTTAATCTTTGCCATCAGCGACAAGAACGGATACTGGCCGACATTTATCCGGCATTAAAGGAAGATGGATACCTTATATATAGTACCTGCTCTTACTCGCACCAGGAGAATGAGGATATACTGGATTGGTTATGTACCGAGTTTGACCTGGAAAGCGTACGGATACCTATATATAAGGAGTGGGGTATTGTTGAAACAGAATCGCCGGTGAAAAAAGCATGGGGTTATCGCTTTTATCCGGGGAAAGTAAAGGGCGAGGGACTGTTTGCAAGCTGCCTGCGTAAAAAGACAAGCAGCGGCGGGTTATCAAACTATAAAAACAACGGGCAGCAAAAACTACCGGCCAAAGAAATGGACCTGATAAAAGCCTATATTAATAATGCGGACGACTTTTACTTTTTCAAGGTGAATGACGACTGGCTGGCCATTAACCGGGAACATAAAGAAAGCCTTAATATTTTACACCGCCACCTGTATATCAAAAAATCGGGAGTAAGGGTTGGCAAACTGGCCGGGAACGATCTGATACCTGACCACGAACTGGCTTTGAGCTTGGCTATTAATAAGGATGCTGTATTATCTACTCCTTTAAACAAGGAACAAGCTATTCAGTACCTGCGCAGGGATAATATAGATATTACTATTACAGGTAAAGGCTGGAGTTTAATGACCTATGAGGGGCATGCTTTAGGTTGGGCTAAATTATTGCCAAACCGGATCAATAATTATTACCCGAAGGAAATAAGGATTATGACGCAGCAAGTGGTTTAATTTCCATGTCATTACGAGACTCAAGCGAGGAAAGTGCGAGAGCGAGGTGTGGCAATCTCGTAGCCAATGCATAACCGCTTAGCATACGACGGGATTGCCACGTCGTTTCACTCCTCGCAATGACATATATAGTATATAGCCGTGATCACTATATATTCTTTCCGTCTACTATCTTAAAGAAATCTTCGCGGTAGGTATCTCCTACCGGAATTATCTTATCGCCTATGAAAATACGGCTGCGTTCTATACTATCTATCTTATTAATAGATACAATGTATGATTTGTGTACGCGGATAAAGTGCTTTTCGGGCAAGGCATCTTCCATCTTTTTCATGTTCTGCAAGGTGATAATACGTTCGGCAGGGGTAAAAATGGATATGTAATCTTTCAATCCTTCTATAAACAAAATATCGTGCAGGTATACCTTTTGAATTTTGTGCTCGGTTTTAACAAATATAAAATCATTAGAAAAATCATCCTTCTGCACAGGCTCTGCCGATGCAACAGGTTTTGCGGCGGCAGGCTGTATAATTCCCTGTGCCTTTTGTGCCGATTTAAAGAACCTGTCGAACGCTATTGGTTTTAACAAATAATCAACCACATCAAGTTCATAACCTTCCAACGCATATTGCGGGTAAGCTGTGGTTAATATCACTTTTGCTTTACCGTTTGCTATACGTAAAAACTGTATGCCGGTAAGCTCGGGCATTTGTACATCTAAAAATACCAGATCAATATCTCCCTGCTGCACTAATGTAAGAGCCTCAATTGGGTTGGTTGTGGCTTTTATTAATTGCAAAAAAGGCATTTTGGAAATGTAATCTTCCAGTATATTCAAAGCCAGGGGCTCATCATCAACTACAAGGCATCTTATCATATTATAAAACTAAGGATAATTGAACAGTATAAGTATCCGCTTCGTCACGAATATTTAAATTATATTTTCCGGGATATAAAAGATCTAAACGGCGCTTAACATTCATTAAACCTATCCCTCCGGAAGCATCTCGGTTATGTGAATGCTTTTTGTTTTGAATGAAGAAATACAGTTTCCCCTCTTCCAGATTTATTTTTAAGCTTATGGGCATAATTGGGTCATTTGCTATGCCATGTTTAAAAGCATTTTCTATAAAAGATATAAGCAACAATGGCACAATATACTGGTTGGTAATTTCGCCGTTCACTTCAAAATCAATAAAAGCCTTATTGCCGAAACGAATTTTTTGCAGATCAATATAGTTATGCAGGTATTGCAGTTCTTTGGCCAGCTCTACCTTATTGTCATTACACTCATAAAGCATGTATCGCATAATTTCTGATAGCTTTAAAATAGCCTCGGGTGTGGTATCAGACTTTTGATATGCCAGTGAGTAAATACTATTTAAGGAATTAAACAAAAAATGCGGATTGATTTGCGATTTAAGAAAGGACAGTTCGGCGCTTAAGCGCTGATTTTCAAGATCGCGTTGAATGCGCTCGTTCAGGAACCAATCAACCGTAAACTTTAAAACTGTACTTAAAAAGATAAATATAATACTGGTGAAAGTTGTACTGAATGCATATTGCCAAAAGCCAATGGGCTTGTGCATACGCACATAGGTAATTGGCTTAAATACCACCGCCAAACCATATTTGCACAAGCCAATAAGTATAATAGCACTTATAACATATAATGCATATAGTTTATACTTCTTTTTATCTAAAAAATGGGGTATGAGTACAAGGTAGTTTAAATAGAACAAGCCAATATTAACTATACCAAATACTACAAATACTATAAAAAGCATTTGCATGGTGCTTTTCCCACCATTATGTGCTATAAATACAAAGAAAGATATCACACTTGCCCAGAATATGGTATGCCAGAATATTTGCCAGCTCTTTTTCATCAATTACATATAATAACTTACAGCATCTAAAGTAAACACTTTGATAAATATTAAGCATGCTGATTATATATTAGGTGATGTTTTTTAGATGAACAGGCATTTTAACCCGACAAACTGGTTAAACGCCGGAATTACCCGTTCATCTACAAAGGATGCCAGTTGGTCTAAATGTTTTTAGCACCCCAATTTTTTAGTATTCCTTTGTTCTATCAAAATAACGACACAATGAAAAAGTTAGTTTCAAATTCAAATCCATTCATCTTATTATTGGCTCCGGTATTTTTTGCCATCATTATGGGTGTTAGTTATCAGTTTGAACAAAAGAAACAAAATGACACTCATGCATCAGCAGTACAGGCAACATCCCTGTTCTTTAAAGGTGTAGGTTTG
>JAQBNZ010000106.1 GCA_028288285.1 Mucilaginibacter sp. | reverse complement strand
CAATTATTATAGCATCAAATTGTGATTGTTTTGTTAAATTTGCTGTCATGGATGATGTTTCGCAAATATCAGAATTTGGAAAGATACTTATCTTTTTAATTACAGGTATCATACTGGTGGGTTTACTGTTTGTAACCAACCGGTTTTTGGCACCCAGTAATCCTAATTATGAAAAACAAACATCTTATGAGTGCGGCGAAGAACCAACCGGTAATGCGTGGTTGCCTTTCAATTCACGCTTTTATGTAATAGCCCTTGTTTTCTTGCTGTTTGATGTAGAAATGGTATTTGTGTTTCCATGGGCAACCGTTTTTGGAAACCGCGAAATTATACACCTTGATGAAAGGTGGGGGTGGGTATCGCTTGCGGAGATGTTTATATTTTTAGGAATACTGATACTGGGCCTTGCTTACGTTTGGCGGAAAGGCGACCTCGACTGGATAAAACCAACTGTTGTTTTACCGCAAACTGATGCCCTTGTACCGCATTCATTATATGAAAAATTAAACCTGGAGCAAAGCAATTTCAAGGTGAAGGAATTTAGTACGGAGGCAACTGTAGTTGCTGCAACCAATGAACCTGAACCTGCTCCTGTAACTACTGAAACTGTAGCTATAAAGAAACCAATGTTTAAAGCAACATTTAAAAAGCCAGCTAATGACGCCTGATTTAACCAATGAAAGTGGTGGCGTAGTGGTCACCAAAATGAACGACCTGATGAATTGGGCACGTTTATCATCACTATGGCCTTTAAGCTTTGGCATAGCCTGCTGCGCTATAGAAATGATGGGGGCATTAGTCTCAACTTATGATCTGGACCGCTTTGGCGTTTTCCCAAGGCCATCTGCCCGTCAGGCAGATGTTATTATTATAGCAGGTACCGTTACCTTTAAAATGGCCGAGCGTATTAAAAGGCTTTATGAGCAAATGCCCGAGCCTAAGTATGTAATATCTATGGGTTCATGCTCTAACTGCGGAGGCCCTTACTGGCAACACGGTTACCATGTGGTAAAAGGTGTTGACAGGGTAATACCTGTTGATGTTTACGTACAAGGCTGCCCACCCCGCCCCGAGGCACTTATTGGTGCTATATTGGAACTGCAAAAAAAGATTGAGCAGGAGCATTTGATTGGGTAATAATAGTAGTATGCCCAATATGCTCATGACGTGCTCGCTATAATTAGCTTTAAAAGATCATTGCCTGTTTTTATCTTCCCAAATAGCTCATTATGTAGTCTGTTATAATTAAGTGAACGCCATTCATGGCAAATATTGTTAGCTAAATTGTACTTAAATTTAGCATCCACATAGTTGTCTTTAATTTCCAGGTTCAGATTTATCTGTTCAATAGGGGCAAAACAATAAGATGCGATTATCTTTTTTAGAATAATTTCATTAACCATGATGTTTATGTTTATTTCTGCAATATTAGTATGACAGCCGTCCTATTTAATGGGTGTTTTAACCCATTATAACACGGTATTTTAGCGCTCATTATTTTCAGTGCCTTTCATGTTTAGCATTCAACATATTCCATTACATTTGTTACCTATGCAAAAAATTCTGGTAGCTAACAGGGGCGAGATTGCTTTACGTATAATGAGATCGGCCCGTGAAATGGGTATAAAAACTGTAGCGGTCTATTCTGCCGCTGATCGTGATGCACTGCACGTTCGTTATGCTGATGAAGCCATATTCATCGGTGAAGCACCATCTAATCAATCATACCTTGTTGGTGATAAAATAATAGCCGCTTGTAAGGAAACAGGTGCCCAGGGAATTCATCCCGGTTACGGCTTTTTAAGCGAAAATGCGGCATTTGCCCGTCAGGTGCGCGAGGCCGGGCTGATCCTTATTGGCCCATCGCCGGAGGCTATGGAGATAATGGGCAATAAGTTATCTGCAAAAGCCGCTGCCTTAAAGTATAATATCCCCATGGTGCCCGGTACTGAAGAAGCTATTACTGATATTAAAGAAGCCAAGCTGCGTGCTGTTGAGGTTGGTTTCCCTATCCTGATAAAAGCGGCTGCCGGCGGTGGTGGCAAAGGTATGCGCATTGTAGATTCCCCTGCACATTTTGAAGAGCAAATGAACCGTGCCGTGTCTGAAGCTACTTCGGCCTTTGGCGATGGTGCTGTATTTATAGAGCGTTACGTTTCATCACCCAGGCATATTGAGATACAGGTTCTGGGTGATACGCATGGTAACATTGTTCACCTTTTTGAGCGTGATTGTTCTGTTCAGCGCCGTCATCAAAAGGTGATAGAAGAAGCGCCATCTTTTGTGTTAACCCCACAAATACGTGAACAGATGGGTAAATGCGCGGTAGATGTGGCTCGGTCTGTAAATTATACAGGTGCCGGTACGGTGGAGTTTATAATGGATGAGCAGCTAAACTTTTACTTTCTGGAGATGAATACCCGCCTGCAGGTAGAGCATCCTGTAACAGAATTTATAACCGGTATTGATCTGGTAAAAGAGCAGATCCGTATTGCACGTGGCGAGGCCATCAGTTTTAAACAGGAAGACCTGAAGATTAACGGACATGCCCTGGAACTTCGCGTTTACGCCGAAGATCCTGATAATGATTTCCTGCCTGATATTGGCACACTACAAACCTATGTTACACCAAAAGGTCCGGGAGTTAGAGTTGATGATGGTTTTGAGCAGGGCATGGAAATACCTATTTATTATGACCCTATGATAGCCAAACTGATCACCTATGGCAAAGACCGCACGGAGGCTATTGAACGTATGATACGCGCTATTGATGAGTATACTATCACCGGTATAACTACAACACTCGGCTTTGGTAAGTTTGTAATGCAACATGAGGCATTTACATCCGGCAACTTTGATACCCATTTTGTTAAAAAGTACTTTACCCCGCAATCCCTTAAAACCGATAACGAAACCGAAGCGCTTATAGCGGCTTTAGTTATGGAGAAGCTGTTAACATCTAAAAAAGTTGCAGTTACGGAAACTGTTGGTTGTACAGAAAGCAATTGGGTTAAAAATAGAAGATAGGTTCTTTTAGAATCAAGAGAAAAGAATCAAGAAGCAAGAGGAAAGAAACAAGATTCAATATCAAATTAGATATTCAAAAGACACTCTATCCCTCAAAACTGAGTACATTTGCGGTTTGTAATACATTACTATGGCTAAAGTTTCTATCAACCTGGCAACAGGTTCTATACAAAAAGAAGATATAATTGTAGGTATTGATTTGGGTACTACTAATTCATTAGTAGCTTTTATTGATCCGGATAAAAATCCTAAAGTTATTAATGATACTGGTAAAGGTGTTTTAGTACCTTCTATAGTGCATTTTGGTGAAGCAGGCGACATAAAAGTAGGCAACGAAGCAAAAGAATTTCTGATAACAGATCCGCAGAATACTGTGTTTTCGGTTAAACGTTTATTAGGCCGCTCTTATGCTGATGTAAAGAACTACCAGAACTTTTTCTCTTACAAAATTATTGATGACGATAGCGAAAGCCTGGTAAAGATAAAGGTGGGCGATAAATTTTATACGCCTATTGAGCTATCAGGACTAATATTAAAAGAACTTAAAGAACGCGCCGAGCACGCTTTAAAAACCCCGGTTAACCGTGCGGTGATAACTGTGCCTGCCTATTTCAACGATTCGCAGCGCCATGCAACACGTGATGCAGGCAAACTGGCCGGACTGGACGTTTTACGTATTGTAAACGAACCTACCGCCGCAAGTTTGGCTTATGGCATTGGTTTAAACCCCGAGGAAACCAAAACCATTGCGGTATATGATTTAGGCGGCGGTACATTTGATGTATCAATACTGCAAATTCAGAATGGGATCTTCGAGGTATTATCTACTAACGGCGACACCTTTTTAGGCGGTGATGATTTTGACCGTGCTATTGCCGATTACTGGATAGAAAAGAATAACATAGATAAAGCCGCGCTGGCTAATAATCGTGAGCTTACACAAGAGCTTCGCCTTAAAGCTGAAGAAGCTAAGAAAGCATTTGCCCACCAAAGCTTATTTAACGAGAAGATTGGCGACATATGGTGCACTATAGATCGTAATACTTTTGAAGAATTGATATTGCCTAAAGTGCAGCAAACTATTACCAGCTGCCAAAACGCCTTGAGGGATGCTAAACTAACTATCAATGATATTGATGAAGTAGTGATGGTAGGCGGATCAACCCGTACGGCTTTGGTAAAGAAGATGGTGTCGGAATTTTTCGGTCGCCCTGTACATGATGAGCTAAACCCCGACGAGGTAGTTGCCCTGGGCGCTGCCATACAGGCTGATGTTTTGGCTGGTAACCGCTCAGATATTTTATTGCTTGATGTTACCCCGCTTTCTTTAGGTATTGAAACAATGGGCGGCTTAATGGATACTATTATCCCCCGTAACTCAAAAATTCCAACTAAAGCAGGCCGCCAGTACACTACTTCAAAAGACGGACAGGTAAATATGAAGATAGCCGTTTATCAGGGAGAGCGCGACCTGATCAGCGAGAACCGTAAACTGGCCGAATTTGAACTGAAAGGTATCCCGGCTATGCCTGCAGGTTTCCCTAAAATAGATATTAATTTTATACTTAATGCCGATGGGATATTAAAGATACAGGCTATTGAACTACGATCAGGCGTTAAGCAGGAAGTAGAGGTTAAACCGGCTTATGGCATAAGTGATGAACTGGTTGAACAGATGCTAATGGATAGCATCACCCATGCTAAAGATGATGTAAGCGCCCGTATGCTGATTGAGGCTAAAACGGAAGCCGACCAAATGATTTATACGGTTGAACGTTTCCTTGAAAAAAACGGATCATTGTTAAACGCCGAGGAAATAACCAATACGCATATACATTTAGAGGCCCTAAAGGCAGCTTTGGCTACAGGCGATAAAGACCTTATTCACGCTAAAATTGACGACCTGAACAATTTTACCCGCCCGTTTGCCGAGCGCGTAATGGATGTAGCCATTAGTACAGCTATGAAGGGTAAAAGTATTGAATAGAATATTATTAATTGTCATTGTGAGCGATAGCGCGGCAATCTCAAAGGACGGTAGGCGAATAAGCACTGGCGACGAGATTGCCACGGCCTGCCAGCGCAAAGCCCAAACAAGGCCTCGCAATGACATATTACTAAGAGTTTGTTAAAATCATAAATCAAATCGTTTTGAAAAATATCTTCCGTGTACTTTTACTATTAGTCTTTTCTGCATCAATTAGCAGTGTATCTGCAAGAAATTTTAAGTCGGATACTATTACTACTAATACTACTAAAACCACCCTTGATACCGCCCGGTACGATTCTTTAATGATCCGGCTGGCCAAAGGTGATAAAACCGGGAAATGGCCTGTTAAAAAAGCGCCTTACCCATTGCCTGGAGCCATTTTGCCGTTTAATAGGGTGGTGGCTTACTACGGCAACATGTATTCTAAAAACATGGGCATACTAGGCCAGTACGAGCCTAAAGTAATGCTGGAAAAATTAAAAGCCGAAGTTAAGAACTGGGAGGAAGCTGATCCGAAAACGCCGGTAAAGCCAGCGTTGCATTATATTTGTGTAACTGCCCAGGCAGATGCCGGCCGTAATGGTTTGCATAATTTGCGGATGCCTTTTAGCCAGATAGATAAAGCAATTGAAATGGCTAAACCTATTGATGCTTTGGTGTTTTTAGATATTCAGGTTGGTTTTAGTACGGTAGAGAAAGAGCTTCCACTGTTAGAAAAGTATCTGAAAATGCCAAACGTCCACTTCGGTATCGATCCGGAGTTTTCTATGAAGGAAGGCAGTGTACCGGGCAAACGTATAGGTACATTTGATGCTAAAGACATCAACTTTGTGAGCGATTATCTAAGTGATCTTTGCAAAAAGTATAACCTACCTCCAAAAATATTTGTAGTGCACCGTTTTACAAAGCGAATGGTAACCAATTACAAGGATATAAAACTACGCAACAACGTTCAGTTTGTAATGGATATGGATGGCTGGGGCGGCCCTGATCTGAAAAAGGGTACTTACAGATATTTCGTAGCCGGCGAACCCGTGCAGTTTACCGGATTTAAATTATTCTACAAGAATGATATAAAGAATGCGCCTAACCGTATGATGACGCCTAAAGAAGTGTTGAGCCTTAAACCGGCTCCAATTTACATACAGTACCAATAATGTATTCACAATAAAAAAAATGCCCCAGTTTGGGGCTACTAATCAATAGTTTGTAAGCCCTATAATTTGTTTATCTCTTCCTGCTGTTTTAAAGCAGAAATATTGTTTTTGTTGCTGTAGTCGGTAGTCTGGTTGGCAAAATCAGCCAGGATACTGGCAATAGTGTCCAGGTTATCTGCTACACGCTGGTGCATATCGGGCAGGTCTTTCTCCAGCCTTTTATCCCCCAGGTCAATATTGTCTACTTCTATCTTAGCCAATTTTTGAATTATAGCTTGCTGACTATTTTTTAAATCTTCTAATTCATGGACAATCTTTTCCATCAATTCAAACTTTCTTATCTTATCCATAGTATCTTTTGATTTGTATTATTCTATAACGCTAACTGCATTAAATTGTTTAAAATTTGGATATATCATTTATAACTAATAACTTAGTTATATGAAATTCATCTGTTATCTATTAGTCTTTTCGCTTTTATCTATAGTTGTTTTGGCGCAGCAAACCAACAAGCCAGATGATGCCTTATTGCTTGATTATTACCAGAACCAACGCTTTACAGAAGCAGCAGACTATTTGAAAAAAGTTTACACAGAACCGGTTACCAATATAAAAGCCCTGACGCAACTGGCTTACACCGCAAACATGGCGGGCCGCTTAGCTGATGCTGAGGGTTACTATCAGCGTATTTATAATGCCGACTCTACCAACACAGCAGTATTATATAGTTTAGGCAGCCTTAACCTGCGTAGGGGGAATGCACTAAAGGCCGAAAGCTTTTATAAAAGGATCATTGCCCGCGATACCACTAACTTTTTGGTATATAAGCAGCTGGCAGCTATAAGCAGTGATAAAAATGATATAACTTCTGTTGTGCTTTACCTGCAAAAGGCCAATAAATTAAATCCTGCCGAACCGGATGTAGCATCAGACCTGAGCGATTTGTATGTAAGTATGAAATTTAACGGAGAGGCGGAGAAGGTTCTAAACAAAGCTATAGCTGCCGACCCGGAAAACATTATTCTGCTAAACAGCCTTCTTAAATTAGTATACGCGCAAAAGAAATGGCCCGAAGCCGTTGAGGCTGGTCTTAACCTGGTAAAGAATGGAAATAATTCCGGACAGGTGATGACCAAGCTTGGGGTTGCCTATTATAACCTTAAAAATTACGAATGCAGTGCAGCCACTTTTGCTGATATAGCAGATATTGGACAAAACGAAACCAGTTATTATTATGCGGCCCTGGCTTATAAAGCACTAAAGGATCACCGCATGGCTATTGATAAAATGTATAAAGCTATTGAAGAAGGTGTATCACCAAATGTTGCCTCTTATTACGGCGAGATTGCAGATAGCAACGAGAAGCTGTTTAAGTTTAAAAAGGCTGCTTTAGCTTATCAAAAAAGTGTGCAGTTTGATGATAAAAACCCAATGGTATATTACTCTATGGCCAGTTTATACGATATCGGATTAAAGGATAGGAAAAACGCGGTTAAGTATTATAAAAAGTATTTATCGTTAAAACCGTCGGTTGCAAAACAGCAAAGCTTTATTGATTACTCCAAAAGCCGTATTGCTATGCTGAGCCGTTAACGGTGGATTAAACGGGCTACATATTTACCTATAATATCAAATTCAAGGTTCACTTGTGTGCCTATGCGTACATTGTGCAGGTTAGTATGCTCATAGGTGTAGGGAATAATTGCTACCGAAAAATAATTAGGACCAGAGTTAACCACAGTTAAACTGATGCCATTAACACATATAGAGCCTTTTTCTACAGTTACATTACCTACCGCCGCATCGTACTCAAAAGTGTATTCCCAGCTGCCATCCAGCTCGGTGAAGTTGGTGCAGGTGGCGGTTTGGTCAACATGGCCCTGTACAATGTGGCCATCTAAACGGGCGTTCATTTGCATACAGCGTTCCAGGTTAACAGGTTCGCCAACCTTTAAATCTCCGATGCTGGTTTTATTCAGTGTTTCTTCAATTGCGGTAACCGTATGCGTTCCATCAGCCAGGGCTATCACCGTTAAACATACCCCATTATGTGCCACCGATTGATCTATCTTTAGCTCTTGCGCTATTGATGATGCCACAGTGATATGCAGGTTGCCCTGCTCGTGGCGTAGATCGGTCACTTTTCCTAAAGTTTCAATTATTCCTGTAAACATGCCTGAGTTGATGAAAGCGCAAAATTAAGATTTTTTGCGGGTACATTTTAGCAGGGATAAATAAGAGGAGATTGGTGTGAAAAAGACCTACTTAAAGCAACTCTTTAACTCCACTCTTTTATTGCGCAAGTCTTTACCACCTTCCATAATAGATTTTAAGTTGGCCATGTAAAATGTCCAGCCTACCTGGCACTGTACATATAAGTTTTTTTCGGGGTCGCTTTCCTGCGGGATATTTTCCTGTTCTAGCTCAATAATGGTTAAGTCGTTACGTGTATTAAAGGAAACGCTTACAATGCTGTCATCAGTGAAAGTAAATTTTAAAAAATCCTGCCCGTTAGCTTCCAGTATGGTGCCTTTTTGCTGTACAGAGTTGTCATAACCATGCCAGTACCATGCATAAGTATCATCCTTTGAAATTTGCTCGTCAAATGCTCGTAAGCGCATAGGTATGGTGTAAAAATTGGCTTTGCGTAAAAACCATTTTTCCAGCCCGGCAGGGGTAGCCCAGGCCATGTAAAGCGCGCGCAAATTAACACGATAGTCGCCACAAATCTTAAATTTACTCCACCGTGTATCTTCCATGGTAATAGGTGTTTACTTGGTTATTTATATAGTAAAACTAACTATTATTGTTTGTGTTTTGCTAATTTGCCATTAAATCATTTTTATGCCAAAGCAAAGCGCAGGGATACTTTTATACCGAATGACAGATAAGCAACTACAGGTTTTTCTGGTTCATCCCGGCGGGCCATTCTTCCGTAAAAAAGATGAAGGTGCATGGTCTATCCCCAAGGGTGAATATGTTGACGGCGAAGACCCGCTTGCGGCAGCCCAACGCGAATTTGAGGAAGAAACAGGGCAAACTATAAGGGGTAATTTTATAAAACTGCAACCTGTTAAACAAAAAAGCGGCAAAGTAGTACAAGCCTGGGCAGTTGAAGGCGATATAGACCATGATGCTATTAAAAGCAATCTTTTTGAAATAGAATGGCCACCTAAATCAGGCAAAAGAGTAAGTTTTCCAGAAATTGACCGGGCCGGCTGGTTTACTATAGACATCGCGAAGCAAAAGATAATACCGGGGCAACTGGGGTTGATAGAAGAATTGGAAAAGTTGATTACTTAGACTTGCAACACGCCAACTGCAAACTAAAAACTGCAAACTGGAATAATACCACATTTATAAGCGTTAATATTGGCATATTGTATAAATAACAATTTGTAATTACTTTCATATCCTGATGAATAACCGTTCCTTACTAAACTTACTGCTGCCGTTACTTTTAGTTACTACAATATCTAAGGCCCAACAATTTGGGGGCAATCCACCATCAATAAAGTGGAAACAGGTAAATACAAATACAGCTAAGGTTATTTACTCGCAGGGGCTGGATTCATCCGCTATGCATATAGCTGATATTATACAGCGAATGAACCCGGCCACTAAGGCCACCATTGGCATTAAGCAAAAACAGGTGAGCATTGTTCTGCAAAACCAAACTACTATATCAAATGGTTATGTTGGTTTGGCACCTTTCCGCAGTGAGTTTTATTTAACACCCGCGCAAAATAGCTTTGATCTTGGCAGTTTGCCCTGGACGGTACAATTGGCTATACACGAGTATAGGCATGTGCAGCAATACAATAACTTTAATGTGGGCTTATCGCATGCCTTAAAAATAGTATTTGGCGAAGGCGGACAAGCATTGGGTAATGATTTGAGCGTCCCAAATTGGTTTTTTGAGGGTGATGCCGTTTATAACGAAACCCTTGTAAGTAAACAGGGCAGGGGGCGGCTGCCCTATTTTTTTAGCGGATACCGTGCATTATGGTCTGCCGGGCGCAATTATAGCTGGATGAAGCTGCGTAATGGCTCTTACCGGGATTATGTTCCTAACCATTACCCTATGGGGTATATGATGGTGGCTTATGGTCGCGAAAAATATGGCAACGCTTTCTGGAAAAATGTTACGTATGATGCTGCATCATATAACGGATTGTTTTACCCTTTTCAACAAGCGGTTAAAAAGTATTCGGGTAAAAGCTATAAGCAGTTTAGGGGCGATGCTTTTGATCATTTTAAGCAACAGTTTAAGAATGATAAACCTGATAGCACATTTAAGAAAAATCAACACTTTATAGCAGATCAGGAATATCCTGCTTATGTAAACGACAGTACACTCATTTATCTTAAAACCACATACGCTCATATCCCTCAGTTTGTTATTAAAACCGGCAGCAGGGAAAGAACCATCAGTGTACAGGGTATTACTACTGATAATTACTTCACCTATAATAATGGCAAAGTAGTTTACGCCGCTTATCGGCCAGATGTGCGCTGGGGTTACCGCAACTATAATGAACTGGTAATACTGGATATAAACACGGGTAAAGAACACCGCGTTACCCGGAAAACCAAATATTTTTCGCCAGCATTTAGTCCGGATGGTAAAACAATAGTGGCTGTACAGGTTTATCCATCAGGTAAAAGTGAATTACATTTAATAAATGCCGAAAGCGGTAAGCTTATTTCCGTTATCCCCAATAGCAATGGGCTATTTTATACCTATCCAAAATTTTACGGTAATAGCCAGCTCGTATCTGCAGTACGGAACCCGGATGGGGAAATGACATTAGCATTAATTGATATTAAAACAGGGAGTACAAAATACCTGCTGCCTTTTAGTTATGAACCGGTTGGATTCATAACTCTATTTAATGATCTTGTTTTCTTTAGCAAAACAGCTGGTGTTAACGACAAATTGTTCGCGCTTTCAATAAAAAACAGAGGGATAGCTGAACTAAATTCTTCTAACAATGAGCTTATAGGAGCATATCAGCCTGCTGTTTATAATAATAAAATAGCATGGGTTGGACTTACAGCTTTTGGCTTCAAAATTAAGGAAGGTAATTTAGATGCGCTTTCTCCTGTGAAGCCGGATAGTTTACCGGCGTTATCTGAATTCGGTATTAATTCATTAGATAAAGACTCGTCTGCTAATCTTTTGGCATCAGTTACCAGCACTCCGCTTACTGTTACCAAGTATAGCAAAGCACATAATTTTTTAAATTTTCATAGCCTTATCCCTAATATTAACGATCCTAACTATTCGTTGGCATTAGTAGGAGAGAATGTGCTGAACACTTTACAATCGCGGCTTTCTTTTAGATATAATCGTGCTGAGGGTTATAAACGAGTGGGTTATGATGCCTTATTCGGCGGATTGTTCCCGTATATTACTGCAGGTGGCGGTTACACGTTTGACAGGCGCGGGTTTTATAAAGGCAACAACATTTATTTTAACGAGACCGATTTGCATGCCGGCTTACAGGTGCCTTTAAACCTCACGGTGGGTAAACACTCTACATCGGTAACAGCGGGCAGCGATATTTATTACAGCCGCAACACATTTCAGCAACCCTACAGAGCCATGTTTGCCGATAGGCAATATACGTACCTTAATAATTTTATATATTTTAGTAATCAAATACAACAGGCTAAACAAAACATAAATCCCCGCTTTGCTCAAAGTATCAGCATAAATTATAAAACAGCTATATCAAGTATAAACGCCAGTCAGTTTTTAATTTCAGGAGCATTTTATTTTCCCGGTTTATCCATTAACCATAGTTTGGTTATCAGCGCCGCACATCAGCAAAAAGGACAAAAAAACGCTATCGGGTTTTCAAACGATTTTCCATTTTCAAAAGGCTACGGTGTGCAAAATTTAGATGATATGAACAAGGTGGGTGTGAGTTATCATTTCCCCATTGTTTACCCTGATGCGGGTGTTGCTAATCTGGCGTATTTGTTGCGCTTACGCGGATACCTGTTCTATGACCATACCCATGCTACAAGTTCGCAGTTTACGCTTAATGGCAGCGCCTTTAAAGCAAATTTCCGTTCGGCGGGGGCAGCGGTGTTTTTTGATACCAAGCTCTTTAACCAGGGATCGGTTTCATTTGGTGTACGTTACAGTTACCTGTTAGATCCTGATTATTTTGGCGGTAATGGAAGAAACCGGATAGAAGTGGTGTTGCCGGTGAGCTTATTTTAATTAGAGCTACATGTCATTGCGAGGCAGCGTTGAGAGTGCAGTGGGTGACGTGGCAATCTCGTCGTATGCATATTCGCGGAACGTCCTACGAGATTGCCACGCTATCGCTCACAATAACATAATAACTTTTATCCGTTCGCGGCCTTCAATATCGCTTTTACTCTGTCGGCACTCGTAACATCAGCGCTGTATTCATCGCCAAAATTATCACTCATCAAAATATAATCATTTTTGTATTTCATTTGGCTCGGGATACTGATCCGGGCGGATGAGTGAATTTCAGTTACTCCGGTGAAATGTACAAGATCGGCAACATTGTTTTCTGTGATACCACTGCCGGGCATTATAGTTATTCTGCCCGCAGCTTTTTCAACCAGGTGCATCAAAATGTTGGCGCCTTCCATGGCAGTGCTTTTTCCGCCCGAGGTAAGGATACGATCACATCCTATCTCAATAATATCTTCAAGCGCCTGATACTGATCGGCGCACATATCAAATGCACGATGAAAGGTGACACCTAAGCCCCATTGCTTGGCCATGCGTACCAGTTCGGTACAGCGCGGCTTATCAATACTACCATCGGCATTAAGAATACCTATAACAATACCATCGCAACCCGCTTCAATACAATTTCTTATATCGGCTTGCATTATCTCAAATTCCAGATCGGAGTAAAGGAAGTCGCCCCGGCGGGGCCTTATTAATACGTAAAGTTTTATGTGCAAATGCTTTCGTGCCAGTATCAGCTGGCCGTATGAAGGGGTAGTTCCACCTTCGGCAAGGTTTTCGCAAAGTTCAACCCGTGATGCACCGCCGTTTTGCGCGGCAATGGCAGATGTTACTGAATTAGCACAAACTTCCAGCTGAACTGTAGTTGAGAGTTCATTATTCATGTTTAGGTTGTATTAAAAACTTAGCGAATAATTATATAAAACCTTGTATAGTATATTTTAATCTCTCGAATTTAAGAATTGTAAACTATAAACTACTTACTTTCTTTATAAAAGCTTTTTCCGGGTATAAGCAGGTCCTGCTTTTTTGAATCGCAAACCGCAAAACTGAAACCTTCCTGTATGGCATAAGCGCCGTATTCACCTTTTTTGTTAATAGCTAAAAAGCCAACCTGTATATCTTTAGCAGCGGCAGGTTTCTTTTTAATTATACGGTTAACAGCTTCCTTACAGGCATCTTCCGGTGAGTATCCCTGGCGCATAAGCTCCACCACTAAAAAGCTGCCTACGTTACGTATCACTTCTTCTCCTACGCCGGTTGATGTAGCACCGCCAACTTCATTATCTACATACAAGCCTGCCCCAATTATTGGGCTATCGCCTACACGGCCATGCAGCTTAAATGCCATGCCGCTGGTGGTGCAGGCGCCGCTAATGTTGCCTTTCACATCAATAGCAAGCATGCCAATTGTATCATGATTGTATTTACTGCCGGGGCGGCGCTGCTCATTCTCGATATTTATTTTAGGAGAATATTCTGCCTTTACCAGCCATTTTTTCCAGGCCGCTTCAGATTCAGGTGTTAATAGTTTTTCTTTCTTAATACCCTGTTCAATAGCAAATTGCGTGGCACCGTCGCCAACCAGCATTACATGCGGCGTTTTTTCCATTACCAGACGGGCTACGGTAATAGGGTGGGCAATGTTCTCCATCGCAGCAACCGAGCCGCAATTGCCAAACTCATCCATAATACAGGCATCCAGCGTAACATGCCCGTCGCGGTCAGGGTAACCCGCGCGGCCAACGGTATGGTTATTCATGTCGGCTTCAGGAATTTTAACACCGGCTTCTACTGCATCTAAAGCGCGGCCTCCGTTAGCAAGCGTTTTCCAGGCTTCTTTATTGGCTGCTATGCCAAAATCCCAGGTAGATATAACAATAGGCAGGTTAGCGGGGGTAATTAAATCGGCAGCTTTTACAGTGCTGTATTTAGACAATGCTGTAATAGATGCACTTACGGCTGATATTCTAAGAAATTTACGGCGATTAAACATGTAGCTAATATAATGTTGATTGAGTAATATTTAAGTATTAATGTATGCATAGGCCTCGGCCTCACCTAAATCCTCTCCAAAGGAGAGGACTTTAAGACTTAAGCTTATTTCTGCTCCCTCTCCTTTGGAGAGGGCCGGGGTGAGGCATTTATTCAAAATCTTTCCCGCAGTTAAAGCAATGCCAGGCTTTATTGGCAAAAAACGGAAAAACAGCTAAACACATTGATAATACAGCAGCTACCCAACTGATCTTTTTTTCTGTTGCAGAACCGTATCGTACATCTGTCGATCCGCAATAGGGACAAATAACAGCATCGCTGCTTAAGTCTTCCGCGTTAGCTTGTTCTATCAGGGCGTCATCTTCTGCAAGTATCTCTTTACATCTTTCCAGGTCGCGCTCAAATATTTTTAGTTTTATACCGCCTGCCGCCTGGTTATATATAGGGTTGGCGGTTAAAAAATTTTCGTCGGCAACAAAGCAGGGGATATCATTATCCTCCAGCTTAGTGCGGATAAGATGGGCCAGCATAGGGTCGTAATAGCTTGCGTAGGTTATTATCTTATCTCCGGGTTCTGTTGCCATAGTTTATATTAAAAATGTATGCTAAGGTAAATTGTTTTTTGTTTAATTTGAGGTATGAACCGCATTGATCGTATATCTGCCATTTTAATACAGCTGCAATCGCGCCGGATAGTAAAAGCTTGCGACATTGCCGATAGGTTCAACATTAGCCTGCGTACTGTTTACCGGGATGTAAAAACACTTGAAGAAGCCGGGATACCCATAATAGGAGAGGCCGGGGTGGGTTATTCCATTATGGACGGATACAGGTTGCCGCCCATAATGTTTACCCGCGAAGAAGCCATAGCTTTTTTAACTGCCGAAAAATTTATGGAGAAGATGACGGATGAGTCAACCACGGCGCAGCATAAATCGGCCATGTATAAAATAAGGGCCATACTTAAAACAGCCGAGAAAGATATGCTGGAGAATATGGACAACAGCATAGAGGTGCTAAAGAGCCGGGCACAGCGTCGTATAAACAATAATGATCATATCCAAACTATACTAAATGCCATTGCCCATAAAAAGGTACTCAGTATGGAATACAAGGCTGGCTATACACAAGAACAAACCAAAAGGAATGTTGAGCCGGTAGGCATATTTTATTTAGACAGTTACTGGCACCTGATAGCCTATTGTCATATGCGGACAGACTACCGTGACTTTAGGTGCGACCGTATAGATTCACTCACCGAAACTGACCAAACCTTTTCCGGCAAGCACCCCACACTTAAAGCATACATCGCCCAAACCGCCTACGAAAAGAAACTGGAAACGATAGTAATTAAAGTTGAAACCAGTATGGCCCGCTACCTTAACGAACAAAAATATTACCATGGGTTTGTATCCGAAAGAGAAGCAAAAGACTATACCGAAATGACCTTCCTTGCCATGTCTGTTGAGGGTTTTGCCCGCTGGTTTATGATGTATGGCGATAAGGCAGAGATAGTAAGTCCGCAACATTTAAAGGACATGATAGGGAAGTTGGGTGAAGCAATTGTGCAACGGAACTCTAAATACGATAACATAAATCATACATAATTTTATTGTTTAATTAATATATGTATTGTTTTGATTAAAAGGTCTTTATATGTCAGTATAACTTTTAGTGATGATGCGTTTTGACAGATGTTTTTTGTTTTTAGCAACAATTATTTTACCCTGCTGACATACTGTTGTCAATTTACCTGCTTGTTTTGTGGCTATGTTTTTGTACCCTGATAAAATGAGCGACAATAAAAAATGCCAACAAAATATTGGATAGTAGTGGTATCAAAAGACCATTTGACCCGTGGTGTTGAAGGCGGCTTTATGCAGGCCAACCATGGTAAAGAAGGCCCGCTGAAAAGATTGACTGAGGGCGACTGGGTGATATTTTATTCGCCTAAACAAACCTATGGTGGCAATGAACCTTTACAGGCATTTACTGCTATTGGGCAGGTGAGTGATGACAAGATCTATCGGTATAAAATGGCTGATGATTTTATTCCCTATCGGCGCAATATTAAATTTTACAAATGTGAAGAAACACCCATCGCACCATTGATTACCGACCTCACATTTATCGAAAACAAAAAATCATGGGGCTTTAAATTCAGGTTTGGATTTTTCGAGATACCTGCGCATGATTTTAAACTGATAAGTTCGGCAATGATAAAAGGAGAACCAACACAAACTAAACATATCTAAATAAAAAATTATGAGTAAGCAAGCACTAACAACCACAATTGACATTAACGCCCCTGCCGCCAAAGTATGGCAAGGGTTAACCGACCCTGAATTGGTTAAGCAATATTTTTTTGGCACTAACTTAAAATCCGACTGGAAAGAAGGCAGCCCCATTATCTTTAGCGGCGAATGGGATGGCAAGACTTATGAAGACAAAGGAACCATCCTGGAGATAACACCCGGTGAGTATGTAAAGTACAGTTACTGGAGCAGCATGAGCGGCACTGAAGACAAACCCGAGAACTATGCGAATGTGAGCTACAAGGTAATTGAAAAGGATGGTGTATCTACTTTAGAAATCACTCAGGATGGTATTAAAGATGAAGCCTCGAAAGAGCATTCAGAGCAAAACTGGCAAATGATATTTGGAGGGTTAAAGAAGATATTAGAAGAGAAATAAAAGACTATCTTAGCTACTCGTCATTGCAAGGTAGGAAGCGCGCGCGTTAACTCGTATTGTCATTCTGAGCGGAAGCGAAGAATCTCATAACTGTGCATAAACGACATGCTTGTAGTCGACCTTTTCTATTGGGGATTGCTTCGTGCCTTGCAATAACGCGTTAACTCGTATTGTCATTCTGAGCGGAAGCGAAGAATCTCATAACTGTGCATAAACGACGTGCTTGTAGTCGACTTTCTATAGGGGATTGCTTCGCCTCGCAATGACGCGCTTCTAATTTAAACCAATAAAAAACTATTACAATGAATCATGAAATTGAAAATTTACCTATGTTTTTTGTTGCCGGCTTATCGGTAAGGACTATTAACAAAGATGGGCAGGCAAGTAATGATATAGGCGGATTATGGCAAACCTTCACTCAAGGTAACATGGCTGATAAGCTGGAAGACAAAGAAGGTAACGAAATATATTGCGTTTATACCGATTATGAATCTGACCATACCGACTATTACACCGCTATATTGGGTTGTAAAGTAAGCTCAATAGAATACCTGCCTGAAGGGTTTACAGGCAAGGCCCTACCGGCTGATAAATACATGGTATTTACCCCGCAAGGAAAGTTCCCTGCAAATATTGCTGCAACCTGGCAACATATCTGGCAGGCAGATATCAACAGGAAATATACCGCAGATTTTGATGTGTATGATACAGTCGGTAAAAGCTTTGAGGATATTGAATCAAAGGTTTACGTAGCAATAGATTAAATACTTAGCGGGCGAAGGTCATTCTTTGTCCGCTTTTTTCGCTTGCAAAGGCTCCGTTCTCGTAGGCGAGGTTGCCAGACACAATTGTGCTCACCACCCGTGATTTAAATGTTGAACCCTCAAACGGCGACCAGCCACATTTGGAAAGGATGTTGCTTTTATTTATCTGCCATGGATTGCTTAAGTTAACCAATACCAGATCGGCATGGTAGCCTTCGCGTATAAAGCCACGTTTTTCTACCTGGAATATAGTTGCCACATTATGCGCCATTTTTTCGGCTATCTGTTCAAGTGTTATTTTACCGTGATGGTAAAGCTCCAGCATAGCAGTTAAGGCATGCTGTACTAATGGCCCACCGCTTGGCGCCTTTAAGTAAGGAAGTGATTTTTCTTCAATAGTATGCGGGGCATGGTCTGTTGCTATAATATCAATATGGCCATCAAGCACGGCTTTTAAAATGCCGTCGCGGTCGGCCTCTGTTTTTATAGCCGGATTCCATTTTATAAGGTTGCCTTTTTCTTCATAATCTGCATTGGTGAACCATAAATGATGAATGCAGGCCTCGGCGGTTATCCGCTTATTAGCCAGCGGGATATCGTTTGCAAATAAATGCGTTTCGCGCTCTGTTGATATATGCAGAATGTGTAGCCGGGTATTGTGCTTTTTAGCCAGTGCCACTGCCATTGATGATGACAGATAACACGCCTCGGCACTCCTTATTTTAGGGTGCATCCTTACCGGAATGTTCTCACCAAGTAATTGTTTGTAATGATTAAGGTTGCTTTGTATGGTAGCTTCGTCCTCACAATGGGTAGCTATCAGCATGGGCGAATTGGTAAACAAGTTTTCTAATGTAGCAGGATTATCTACCAGCATGTTCCCGGTTGATGAACCCATAAAAACCTTTATGCCGCAAACATTTTTAACATCGGTACGCATAACCTCATCAAGGTTATTGTTTGATGCTCCC
>JAQBNZ010000074.1 GCA_028288285.1 Mucilaginibacter sp. | reverse complement strand
TGAAAAGTGGGTTTGGGTTGGCCCACCGTAAAGCACTGCAGGCACTAAGCCTTGGTAACGCAGTTCTTTAGCGTCTCTTTTCCCTACGTTCTCTCTTGGAGAACCGCTAATAGCAATTGATTTCATTGTATTTATTTATATAAGCCATGCCAACAGGGCATGATTGTCTTTATTCTTTTTATTTCAGCCATCTTTAAGTTCTCTCCTTTGGAGAGGATTTAGGTGAGGCTTTTAATCTACTCTAAACAACTGGCTTATTGAGCCGTGTTCGTTTACGTTGCTTATTGCTTTTGCAAAAAGATCTGCAGTAGATAGCACCCTAATTTTAGGACTTGTTTGTTTTAAAGGGATGGTATCAGTAACTATCAGTTCAGACAATGCCGAATTTTCGATAGTTTCATAAGCCTTACCAGATAAAACAGGATGCGTACATACCGCGCGTACACTACGTGCGCCACGCTCCATAATTAAGCCGGCTGCTTTTGCAAGCGTACCTGCTGTATCGCAAATGTCATCAATCAGTACAATGTCCTGGTCGGTAACATCTCCAATAATTGTCATGCTTTCAATTTCATTTGCGCGCTTGCGTCGTTTATCGCAAATTACTACTTCGTCATTAAAGAATTTTGCAAAGCTACGAGCCCTGTATGAGCCGCCCATATCTGGCGATGCAATGGTTATATTACCCAACCCAAGGCTTTTTATATAAGGCACAAAAATAATTGATGCATCCAGGTGATCTACCGGTACATCAAAAAATGCCTGTATCTGTGCAGCGTGCAGGTCCATCGTCATAATACGGTTTATACCTGCTGCCACCAATAAATTCGCTACCAATTTTGAGCCAATGGCAACACGTGGCTTATCCTTCCTATCCTGACGGGCCAAACCAAAGTAAGGTATAACTGCTATAATATAATGAGCAGATGCACGGCGGGCCGCGTCTATCATCATTAACAATTCCATCAGGTTATCAGATGGCTGGTGCGTGCTCTGTATTAAAAACACATCGCAACCACGGATAGACTCGTTAAAATGGGGCTGAAATTCGCCGTCGCTGAAGCGCGATAAAACTACATCGCCAAGCTCCTGGCCGTAAGATGCAGCAATTTTTTTTGATAGCTCCACTGAACCGGAACCTGCAAAAAGCTTAACTGTATTAAACTGTAAAGGCATCTTTTGATTTATGATTTCAGATTTACGATTTCAGATTTGCCGCAATCGCTGATCTTCATTAATACCAACCCCGTATAAAAACAATTCGGATTTCAACTTTTCTATCAGATCTAAATCCGAAATTGAAAATTCGAAATCCGAAATATTCTATGTTGCCCGACCAGGATTCGAACCTAGACAAACGGTACCAAAAACCGTCGTACTACCATTATACTATCAGGCAATCTCTTATGGTATGTTATCCATCCCAAAAAGGAATGCAAATATAAGACGAAATTTCAATACTCAAAAGCAAAATTTAAAAAAGTATTTAAACCGCTAACCATCAAGTAGCTATTAGTTAAAAAATTTTAACGATTAACGTTTTTAGCTTCAACATCATAATTCTTTTACTAATTTCGGCTAAATAAAAACCTTAAGAATACTGTAACCCAATATATGAACTATAATAAAACCAACAATATTTTTGGCTGGGCCACATTTATTTTAGCGTCTATCTGCTACATTTTAACCCTTGAGCCATCAACCAGTTTTTGGGATTGCGGCGAATTTATTGCCTGTATCTACCGGTTACAGGTAGCGCACCAGCCGGGCGCACCATTATTTACCATGATAGGTAAGGTATTTTCTCTGCTATCATTTGGCAATAATAATAAGGTGGCCTACTTTACCAATATGTCATCGGCGTTGGCAAGCGGTGCAACCATCATGTTCCTGTTTTGGACCATAACCGCACTGGCTAAAAAAATACTGGTAAAGGCAAATGAAGAAATTACAAGCACCAATCTTATATTAATTATAGGATCGGGCCTGGTTGGTTCACTGGCCTACGCTTTCTCTGATACTTTCTGGTTCTCGGCAGTAGAGTCTGAAGTTTACGCCTTATCATCATTATGTACAGCCATTGTTTTTTGGGCCATTTTAAAATGGGACGCCCATGCTGATGAAGCCCGCGCCGATAAATGGATTATTTTTATTGCCTATGTAATGGGCCTGTCTATAGGTATTCACTTGCTTAACTTATTGGTTATACCTGCAATAGCACTTGTTGTTTATTTTAGGCGGGCAAGTAACGTTACTACAAAGGGAACCATCTGGTCGTTTGTATTAGGTGTAATTACGGTAGCTATAATTTTGTGGGGCGTTATTCAATTTACAGTTAAAGGCGCTGCTTTTTCTGATCTGTTTTTTGTGAACACCCTGGGTATGGGCTTTGGCAGTGGAGCTATCGTTTTCTTTGTGCTGGTTATTGGCGCACTGGCGGCCGGTATATACTATACCATTAAACCATCAACCCCGGCATTAGCCATTACAATTGCCTGCTTTGTATTATTATTAACTCTTAGTGCAGGCATAGTTGGCTTTATAGCTGCTGCTGCGGTATTGGCCTTATCAGAATATGTTTTAAAAGTACGCGAAAAACGTGCGGCACTTAACCGTGTTTTAATTTGCGCGGTGTTTATATTATTTGGTTACAGTTCGTTTGTGATGATTGTTATACGTGCTAAGGCCGGTACTAACTTAAATAACAGCGATCCGCAGGATGCTTTTGCTTTAAACAGTTATTTAAACCGCGACCAGTATGGCGATACCCCATTAATGTATGGCGAGTATTTCGATTCAAAAGCAATTGAGCAAACCAATGGCCCTAACATATATCGCCGGGGCAAAAACAAATATGAAATAGCCGGCAAAAAGTTAAATACAATTTATGACCGTAACACCTTGTTTCCGCGTATGTTTAGCCAAAAGCCAAATCATCCGCAGTTTTATAGGGAGTGGTCGCAGTTGGGGCCGGAAGAACATCCTACTATGGCTACTAACCTGGGCTTTTTTGCTACCTGGCAAATTAACCAAATGTACACCCGCTATTTCTTATGGAACTTTGTTGGCCGTACAAATGAAATGGACGGGCAAATGAGTAGTACCAGTATTGATGGTAATTGGACAAGTGGTTTAAACTTTAAAAAAGAGTGGCCAAAATCAGTAACTGAAAGCAATGCATACAACAGGCTTTATTTTCTGCCGTTGATAATTGGGCTGCTGGGATTAGTCTTTCATTTTAAACGCAACCAGCGCGATGCGGGCGTGGTAACCGTGTTATTCTTTTTTACTGGTTTAGCCATTGTGCTTTACCTTAATCAGGATCCATTACAACCACGTGAGCGTGATTATGCTTATGCCGGCTCGTTTTATGCCTTTGCCATATGGATTGGTTTAGGTGTATTGATGATTGCCGAATTCATAAGCAAAAAACTTAATGCAAAAACCGGCGCCATGATAGCTACCGCGGTTTGCTTGTTAGCAGCACCGGTATTAATGGCCAGTCAGGAATGGAACGATCATGATCGGTCTACCAAAATGACGCCGCATGATATGGCATACAACTACCTTAACTCATGCGCACCAAATGCTATATTATTTTGCTTTGCCGATAATGATACCTACCCGCTTTGGTACATTCAGGAAGTTGAAGGCGTTAGGCCTGATGTGCGCATAGTAAACTTAAGCTTGCTGGGTACCGATTGGTATATACGCCAGATGAAACAAAAAATGAATGATTCTGAGCCGCTGCCTATCACCATGAGCAACGATAAGTTTAAGACAGGTGTGCGCGATGTTATTTATTATAACGATGCTAAAGTAACCGGCCCTACCGAGTTGAAAGAGGTTTTTGACTTTATAACGTCTGATGACAGCCAAACAAAAGCGCAGTTGTATGAAGGTGTTGAAGCCGCCAATTACCTGCCTACTAAACACTTTAAACTTACTGTTAATGCCGACGAGGTGATTAAAAACAACGTTGTTTCGGCTAAGGAGCGGGCACGCATTGTACCTGAAATGGACTTTACCTTTACACCCAATTATGTAACTAAAGACAACCTGGCAATTATGGATATCATATCTCATAATAACTGGAAACGCCCTATATACTTTACCGTTACTGCCGGTAATGAAAACATGCTTGGCTTAGATAAGTATTTTTATAACGAAGGCTTTGCATTGCGCCTAATGCCTTTTGCGCCTGATACCACTACCCAGGCACTTGAAAGCAGCAACACCATGATCATGTATAACAACATGATGACCAAGTTTAAATTCGGCAATTTTAAAACTGCTAAGAATCTTGATCATGAATCGCTTACTTTATTTTACCCACTGGTTACCCGCATGTATACCACCCTTGCTGATAACCTGATAAAAGAAAGCAAACCCGACCTGGCAAAAAAAGTGCTAAAAAAATATACAGACAATATGCCTGAAGCAATAATGACTGCCGACCTTGCCATCAAAAAATACTATTTGGCCGAAAGCGCTTTCCATGCCAATGATATGGCTACAGGTATACGTACAATTAACAATGTTAATGACTACATAACAGATCAGTTAAATTACAACTATGCCTTGTATCAAAAAAGTACCGACCAGGTAAACCCGCGTGATGTACAACTGGGTATGTGGTTACTAAACAATATGGTTTCTCTTACAAAAGATTATAACCAAACGCAGCTAAACAATAAACTTAGCGCCCAACTTAAAGATTATGGAAGCAAGTTTGCAGGCCTGCCGATGCCTAATCAATAATTGGATTTGATATTTTGAATAAAGCGGCCTTGAGTCGTTTTTTTTTTTGCCCTTGTTGGTGTTGTAACCAACAATCCCTAGGACGGGGAAGAGCATGCAAAGCTTGAATGCATGGCGGCTTGTTGGTGACGACACCAACAAGGGCGAAGTGGAGTATCATTGGCGAAGTGCATGCCGGTATTAGATACTTCATTGCTCTGTTCCGCTCTGTTCCGCTTTGCCCTTGTTGGTGTTGTCACCAACAAGGGAGAAGTGGAGTATCATTGGCGAAAATGCAGACCGGTATTAGATACTTCACTGCGTTCAGTATGACAAATTATTATTTGTTCCGCTCTGTTCCGCTTTCAGCGGAACGGAACACTAACGATTCACTTACTTGCCGTCGTACTAACAAAGACTCTAATAATTGCATGAAAGATTGCCTAAAACAATTTCTGCATGACTTATGGTTAATACAAACGTTATTTATTATCTTGTATTTATATTCCACCCCCTTGTTTAACCATTCTGTTACAATAAAACAAAATCAATTATTTAGGTATTAACTAATAAAATCCAAAAATGCCTAAGTGGTTAAAAACATCCCTTAAGATACTTGCCGGCTTAGTGCTACTGGTAGTGTTGTTACTAATTGGCGCTACTTTATATATCACCTTTAATAAAGCAAAAGTGCTTAAGATGGTTAACGAGCAACTGGATAAAAGCGTTGACGGCACCCTCATAATAGGCGATATGAAACCTAATTTTTTTAAGGGCTTGCCTGATATTTCTCTGTCCCTAAAGAATGTTTTGGTTCGCGATAAGAACTTTGACCGTCATAAGCATACACTTTTAAATGCTAAGGACTTTGATATATCAATAAATACGGCCGCGCTGTTTAGGGGTACTATTGATATTAACCACATTGCAATTAGTAATGCTGCAATTGATCTTTTTACTGATAGCACAGGCTACAGCAATACATCGGTTTTTAAAAAGGATAATAAAAACGTAAAGGACAACAAATCTGAAAGTAGTTCATCAACACAGTTGAAAAAATTTACTTTAAGCAATGTAAACTTTACGATAGATAATAGGAAAGCGCGCAAGCTTTTCAACTTCGCGGTTAATGATTTGAGGGGGCACATGAGCTATCCCGATACCGGCTGGCGTGCCGATTTCCACTTGAATGTACTGGCCAAAAGCATGGCTTTTAATAATTTACATGGTAGTTTTATACAGAATAAGCAACTGACAGGTGATTTTGTAGCCGGATATAATGAAAGTACCGGCAAAATAAATGTAAAATCTACCCCATTGGCTATTGGTAATGACCCGTTTAACATCAGCGCTGTTTTTGAAACGGCTAAAGACCCGGCTAACTTTTCCATTCATTTAGTAGCCGACCAGCTATTATGGCGAAATGCGAGCGCACTGCTTTCACCAAATATTACACTGGTACTTAACCGCTTTAATCTTAGTAAACCCCTGGCTATTACCGCAAACATCTCCGGCAGCTTTGGTGTTGGTGGCGACCCGTTATTGCATATTACCGCTAAAACAAAAGGCAATACCCTAACTATGCCGGGCGGCACAATTGATAATTGCAATTTCATCGGGACATTTACCAACAACCATGTTAATGGCAAAGGTTTGGGCGATGAGAACTCTATTATTAAACTAATTGGCCTCTCTGGTACATATAACCACCTGCCCTTTACAATTGATACCGGCAGCATAGTTAATCTGGTAAAACCTATTGCTACGGGTTACTTTAAGTCAACTTTCCCCATTGCCGACCTGAATTATTTTTTTGAGGATAATGTTGCCAAATTTAGTAACGGTTGGGCAGATATAAATTTAAAGTATCGAGCGGATATTGTTGATTATAAAATTAACAAGCCCATGGTACAGGGTGCCATCCACGTTAAAGAGGCCGACATTAACTACTTTCCCCGTAACCTATTATTTAAAAAATCATCGTTCTCGCTCAATTTTGTGGGCGATGATTTAATACTGAGCAACATCCGTTTACAAAGCGGCCGCAGCATTGCAACCATGACTGGCCGTGTAAACAACTTTTTAAACCTGTATTACAACGCTCCCGAAAAAATATTGCTAACCTGGCAAATAAAGAGCCCGCAATTGTATTTGGGTGAATTTATAGGTTTTTTAAGCCCGCGAAAATCCGCACCTGTTAAAACAACACGCTCTAACAGTGGCAACATTGCAGATCAGCTAAGCAATGCACTGGAACGCGGCAAGGCCCAAATGCATCTGGAAGTAGCCAATGTCCACTACAAAAAGTTTTTGGCTACCAATGCTCATGCAGACCTGCTTACTACGGATAATGGTGTAATTATAAAAACACTAACTGTTAAGCATGCTGGCGGATCATTACGAATGAACGGTAAGGTTACCCAAGGTAAAAACCTTAACAGTTTTGTTTTGAACACTACAGTAAGCAATGTAAATATGCGCGAATTTTTCTATGCTTTTGATAACTTTGGAATGAAGGATTTTACCTATGAAAATTTAAAGGGCTATTTATCGGCCAAAACAAATATTACCGGTGGTATTAATGATGCCGGTAACCTGGTGCCACGTTCAATAAACGGAGCATTAGACCTTAACCTTAAAGATGCTGCCCTGCTTAACTTTAAACCCATAACCGGTGTAGGTAAGTTTGCCTTTCCGTTCCGTAATCTTAATAACATTATGGTTCCCACCCTTAATGCCCGGTTTGACATACGGGGCGATAAGATCATTATTAACCCCATGGAATTAAACTCCAGTGTGATAAATATGGATATTGCGGGGGTCTACGGCTTAACAAGCGGCACAGATATAGCTTTGGATATTCCGCTAAGGAACCCCGAAAAAGATGCCAATATAACCGACAAAGAAGAATTAAAAAAGCGTCGGTTTAAGGGTATAGTGGTACACATACGTGCCTATGATGAAAATGGCAAACTAAAAATAGGTCTGAATAATAATCGTAAGTAAGATTACTTACGCCACTTAAAAAGGTACCTACAATAACTTTTTACAAATTGCTACAAGTTCCGCATTATCATAAATAAGCAGGTTGCCTTTTTTATCAACTTTGTAGGTTTCGGCAGGGCGCTCAACACTTACAAAATGATCGCCGTTTTTTTTTATTTCCGTTGCTGATGGAGATATAGGCGGGGTGTCATTCACCTTTAAATCATTACCAATAAAAGTAATTGCTTGTATATAAATCTTTTTGCCACTACTTACTACCTCATAAGCTATCTGCTCTCCTTTATCAGATTTGATTGTTTCATCATGCCATACCCCTACCAAATGGCCACTGTCTGCTGCTGCTGGTTTAGGCTTTACCGGTGTGGTATCAGCTTTAGTAGTATCTGTAGTTGAGCCGGTTTTAGTATCACTGTTGCAAGCTGCTATGGTTACTATAATAGCAAGTAATAATAATTTGCCCGTGTGTTTTAAAAGATAGTTCATGTAAGTAGTTTAATTGGGCGAAGATAATGAATATCAAGAAACAGGTTTTCAGGAGGATGTAATATTATCACCGCACAATACTACTTCTTCTCCTCACCCTCTTCATGTATGCCCAATTAATTCCTATCACCACAATTAATATCATTAGTCCAAAAAACTCACGCGATTCTTCTATCCATGGCTTCTCGGCTTTCATGGTTTGCACCATGCTTTCTGAATTATGTTCACGTACCCAATCAAGTACGCCGGTTTTGTCGAAAAACAAATAAATGGCATAAGCGCTGTAAACTACAATACCAACAAGATAAGCTTTAGGGTAAAATTTCTTTTGAGCCGCCTGGTAGCAAAGTGCCGCACTGTATAGATAGATAGGCATCCATATATAAGGGTCGGGGTCGTTGTATTGCAAAGCGGCAAACAGTACAAATAATATGCAAAAAATAAGATTAAATATTTTCATTGTTCAGGTTGGTTCAATTGGATAATACCTTGCTAAGATAAGAGGATTTAGCATTGAGTTGATACGGCTTGCAGCTTTTTGTTCTTTTCCGCCAAACAAAAAAACAATTTAACCTGTTGCTAAACAGGTATGTATTAACCATTTAACCTAAAGCGAAAAGAACGTTATGGCACACACCCAAAGGATCACGTCAAACCTGTGGTTTGACAGCCAGGCAGAAGAAGCCGCTAAATTTTACACATCCATCTTTAAAAATTCAAGCATAGGGCGCATTTCCCGTTATACCGAGGCCGGGAAAGACATCCATAAAATGCCCATAGGCTCCGTTATGACCATTGAATTTGTGCTGGATGGACAAACATTTACCGGCTTGAATGGCGGTCCGGTTTTTAAATTCAATGAATCCATATCTTTTATTGTGAATTGTGAAACAGAGGATGAGGTGGATTATTATTGGGAAAAACTAAACATCGGGGGCGACCCAAAAGCACAGCAATGCGGGTGGTTAAAAGACAAGTTTGGGATATCATGGCAAATTGTTCCAACCAAATTTGTAGATATGCTTATCGATCCGGATGCTGAAAAAGCAAGCCGTGTGATGAATGCTATGTTCCCTATGAAAAAGCTTGACCTGCCTGCGCTTGAAAGAGCATATAATGGTGATTAATCTCACTCGCTTATTTTTTTTCGCAGCCCGGCACATTTTCCATTGCACAACAGCATATTTATAAATTGCATTTAACCAAAACAAGGTTTCCTTTTGGGAAACCCTGTTTCAGAAAACTTTAACTATTAAAAAATTTTAGAAATCAGCCCCCCTCGCCCGGCCAAGCCCCCCCCTGTACCAGGCGAGCTGACTTTAAAATTTGATAAGGTTTACGCTTCGATAAATATAGAAGTTGATTTTTATGCCTACAATACGTAGAAATACCTGTTTTATATATCAGGTATTTCTACGCTATTAACCAGGAAAATTAATTTCTATCCACAAACTTCCAGTTCCCTTCGTTATACCTTTCGCCAGTATCAGGGTATTTTTTGAGCAGGGCTTCAATATCAATCAGGTTTTGTGCAGATAACGTTATATCAACACTTCCTGCATTTTCTTGTAAATACTTGCGTTTTTTTGTTCCGGGGATAGGAATAATATTATCTCCCTGGTTCAATACCCAGGCCAGTGCCAATTGAGCTGGTGAGCAGCCAATGACGGATGCTATTTCGGCAAAGCCTTGAGCAAGTAAACTGTTATTTTGTGCATGATCTTGCTGGTAACGAGGCAGCGATTTACGGAAATCGCCATCTTTTAATTCCGATACGTCCAGCTTATTGGTTACCAATCCGCGGGCCAGCGGACTAAATGGCACAAAGGATATACCCAATTCCTTACATAGCGGCAATATTTCGGCCTCCACATCCCGGGTTAATAAAGAGTATTCGCTTTGCAAAGCAGATATAGGATGCACGGCATGGGCCCTGCGGATGCTGTTTGCAGATGCTTCTGATAAACCAATATGCTTCACCTTGCCTTCTTTTACCAGATCAGCCATGGCTCCAACCATTTCTTCAACGGGCACATCAGGGTCAATGCGGTGTGCGTAGTACAGGTCTATCACGTCGGTTTGCAAACGTTTAAGGCTGGCTTCAACAGCAGTTTTCATGTATGCGGGCGAACCGTCAAAGGTACTTAGTTTTCCATCAGCACCTGCTCTAAATCCAAATTTAGTGGCAATGAACACCTTATCGCGGTTAGGTTTTAGCACCTGCGCCACCAGTTTCTCATTTTGCCCGTTGCCATAAACGTCGGCAGTATCCCAAAAGTTAATACCCAGTTCAATTGCCTTGTTTAGCGTAGCTATAGATTCTGCATCATCAGGTTCGCCATAAGCGTGGCTCATACCCATGCAGCCTAAACCAATTGCAGAAAGCTTAACCCCGGTATTGCCTAAATTTCTGTATTTCATATGTATAAGTAGATTAAATGTTTTATGAAGATACGGGGCAAATTAAATACATAATATAGATTGAGGGAAAGGATCTGCATTTATTTCATTTAAGTGACAAAGGCAAGACGCTTTACAGGGCTCTCTCTTTACTGCATAATAAAGGTTGGTATCAAAAATAGTTAAATCACCTACACGCTATCCTCATTCTTTATGCCTTTAAGTAGCGCATAAATAGCCATACCATGCCCGTGGCCTAATTCAAAATCGTTTTTAAGCCAATTGGTAATATCACCGGCTTTTACTTTTAGCTCACCATTTTGGGTAAAACCCTTTTCTTCGGCTATGGCTCTAAAATCTGCTGGACCTTTCCCTGTTTTTTCTTTAATAGTATTAAGGTATCCCTGGAATGACATATTGTTGATTATTTTGGTTTACTTTTTAATTTGGAAATGAATTTGATGTTTAGCCATATCGGCTTTAATAGTTTGCAGCGCATTTTTGCCAATGCCATGCAGCTGCATCAATTCGGCTTCAGTTAACTGAGATAGTTGTTCCAATGTTTTGATATCTGCATTTGCCAATGCCCGTTGTGCTGGCTTTGCTAATTTATCAAAAAGATGCGTTGCTTTGTCATTGTTATTTGCTTTAATTCTTAACAAATTTACAATCAGTAAGCTTATACAATTAGGTATGTAAACGAAAATTTAAAGGTGATTTGCGACAGTTAAATACATCCAACAATTTCATTGGCCACTTTGGTTTCACAGTCGCGCGGCTACCTTTTGTCATCGGGATAACATCTTACTAAATACCATTTGCATAATAGACCGAACGGTCTTTATATTTGATCTATCAAAACGAAAACGTTATGACTAAGGCAGAAAGAACAAGGCAATTTATAATAGAGCAATCAGCACCGTTGTTTAACACTAAAGGTGTTGCGGGTACTGCCATGAGCGACATTATGGAGGCTACCAAAATGGCCAAGGGCGGTTTATACGGTCATTTTGAAAGTAAGGATGCTTTATCACATGCCGTGGTTGATCATTGCTTAAGTACTTTAGGCCAAAAGATTACAACACGGCTTAATAAGCATAAAAGCGCTAAAAATAAGCTGTTTGCCTATCTTGATTTTTTAAGCCATCCGGAAAATCCGCCGCTACAGGGTGGTTGCCCTATGATAAATTTTGGTATGGAGGCTGATGACACAAACCCTGCTATAAAGCAAAAAGTTAAACAAGGGATGGATTGGTCACAAAATTTGATTGCCAGCATTATTGAAGATGGCATTGCATCCGGCGAGTTAAAGACAGGCTGGGACGCCAAAGAGTATGCAATTAAATTTTTTGCTCTGATGGAAGGTGCTACCATGATTGCACGAGTTATGGGCAATAACATTCAACTAAACACTATTATAAAAATGCTTAAAACTGAAATTGAAGCACAGGTTGCATAAATTTTTTTTTTATGACACAAAAAAGACCGAACGGTCTAAATTATACAAACTCAAACAACAACAAAATGAAAACTCAAAAAGTGTGGTTCATAACCGGGGCATCAAAAGGCTTCGGTTTAGAGATTGCAAAATCGGCCCTTGAAGCAGGCAATAAGGTAATAGCCACTGTGCGCAGCAAACCTGAGTTACTGGCTGCAGCATTAAATAACAATCCAGATTTATTTGTTGCAGTAATGGATGTTACTAATGAAACACAGGTAAAAATAGCCACAGACAAGGCTATTGAAAAATTTGGTGGCATAGATATATTGGTGAATAACGCCGGCTATGGCCTGCTAAGCGGCGTGGAAGAAGCTACAGATGCCGAAGTAAGAAAACAATACGATACGAATGTATTTGGCTTATTAAACGTAACCCGCGCTGTGTTACCTCAAATGCGTAAACAACGTTCTGGCCATGTCATTAACGTTTCTTCGTTATTTGGTTTTGGAAGCATTGGCGGCTGGGGATTATACGGATCAACAAAATTCGCAGTAGAAGGTATTACAGAAGCATTGGCCATTGAAACCGCATCATTAGGCATTAAAGTTACCGCCGTTGAGCCAGGTTTGTTTAGCACCAACTTTTTAGATGAAAGCTCATTATTCAAATCAGAAAATTCAATTGCTGATTACAAAGATACTGTAGGCCAAATGCGCTCGGTGGTAGGCGGCCTACATGGTAACCAACCAGGCGACCCGGCAAAATTGGGCCAGGCATTTATTCAATTGGCTAATGCAGAAAATCCTCCGGTGCATTTGCCTTTGGGTAAAGATACTATCACTTTTTATCGTGAAAAGATCACTAAACTGGAAAAAGAAATAAGTGATTGGGAAGCTGTGACCAACAGTACTGACCATGTAGCTGCATAACAAATTATCAAACAATTAAACACAACAATAAAATGAAAAATCAAAAAATAGCACTTATAACAGGCGCTAACCGTGGCTTAGGGTTCGAAACCGCAAAACAATTAGGCGAGCAAGGGGTAACAGTAGTTTTAGCTGCGCGTCAGTTAAGTGCAGCAACTGAAGCTGCCGATGAATTAAAACAACAAGGTATTGATGCATATGGTATACAACTTGATGTAACCAATGTTGATGAGCGTAAAGCTGCTGCCAAGTACGTGCAAGAAAAATTTGGCAAGCTGGACATTCTTATCAACAACGCTGGTGTGGGCCCCAAAGACTGGTCAATGTTTGAGAAAACAATATCAGGCACTACTTACGATGAATTTGAATATGTATTTAATACCAACCTGTTCAGCCTTGTTGCTATTACTAATGAATTGCTGCCATTAATAAAAAAGAGTGATGCCGGCCGTATTGTAAACTTATCAAGCATTTTAGGTTCACTAACTATACATTCATTAAAAGACAGCCCTATATCATCTATGAAAACACTTTCATACAATGCATCGAAAGCTGCCTTAAACATGTACACTAATCACCTGGCACTTGAACTTGAAGGTACTGGTATTAAAGTAAACTCTGCCCACCCGGGTTGGGTAAAAACAGAACTGGGGACGGATGCTGCCGATATGGAAATTACCGACGGTGCCAAAACCAGTGTAGCACTGGCCCTTATTGGCGAAGATGGCCCTACTGGCCGCTTTATTCACTTAGGCGAAGAACTTCCCTGGTAAGTAATGCTGGTTGGTGCTCTCACTACTAGTGTTTGGAAGATTGATATTGCTAACAAAATTCCCCTCTTGAGAGGGGAATCGCACAAACCGCCGCTTCTTTTAATCTTCCGAACACCTGTGGTGCTCTCACCAACCACTGGTTAATAAAAGCCATCTGGATAACTCAGGGTGGCTTTTATGTTTAGTTATGAAAACTTAACACTCCATTATTTAAGGTAATTATTCAGCGTTATTAAATTCTTAACCGCCTCGCCCATTGTATTGTTGAAATAGATATAAACGGTTTTACCGTCCTGCTGCCAGTCATTAATATACTGGGCATATTCATATAAAAAATCGTCGGTATAAGTTCCCTTATAACCGCCGTTTGGTCCGTGGAAACGCAAATAAACAAACGGTGTTGAAAAATCTATCATAGGCGTTAATGAAGCAGGCATGTCCTGAATAACCATGCCCGCATTATAGGTATCAAGCATAGCGTAAACATCTTCAAGGTACCAACTGGGGTTACGAAACTCCGCAGCCACATTCCATTGTTGCATAGTGTCTGCATTTTGTATACTCGTCAACAACTTCTCTAACTGGTTAAAACTTGCCACCATTACACTTGGCGGAAACTGTATAAGCAAGCAGCCTTTCTTATTACCTATCCCATCTATCACTTGCATAAAACGGTCTACATCCGCAGGATTAAATACCAGTCCTTTATTATGGGTTATGTCGCGCCAAAGTTTAAACGTGAACCGGAAACCGTCCGGAACCTCTGAAGTCCATTTTTTAACTGTGGATGCCATGGGCACTTTATAAAATGAGCTGTTGATCTCTATGCTGTTAAAAAGCGATGCGTAATAAGTCAACCTGCTTTTATCCTGAAATTCGGGTGGGTACAGTTGCTTATTCGGGACAGGAAGCACTAAACCGCTTGTTCCGGAATAAAACGTGCCCTTGTTAAACTCTGCTGATTCATCCATAGAAATAACTTAACATCTATGGTTATACTATGTTCTGATGATGATAAATTTGTTGATTACAGGTCTAACTTATATCAAAAAATTAAGCGGACAACCTTTCGGCCATCCGCTTAATTTAAACACTAAAACTAATTATGATAAGATTAATTGGGGTTCACTTTCCTGATCAGGTTATTACCAAAATCGGCAACGTAGATATTGCCGCTTGCCCCGGATGCTATCCCCTGTGGGTTATTGAACGAGGCATTGCCACCGTCACCGTCAGTTGATCCTGTAATGCCTGATTTGCCTGCCAATACAGTTAAAATTTTACCTGCGCTTATCTTTAAAATACGTCCGTCATAATCGGCAATAAACATGTTCCCTGCGGCATCAATACTAATTGCAATTGGGCTGCCAACCAAAGTGGTAGCGGATGGCCCACCCGCCAAAGTGGTTACCATATAGTCGGCGCTAATTTTTCTGATAGCATTATTGTATGGTTCGGTCACATATATATTTCCGGCTGCATCAACGGCAATACTGCTCGGCTTGTTAAAGTTAGCAGCTATACCCTGGCCATTTGCATATCCAACTGCACGGCTGCCTGCAACAGTGGTAACTATACCTGCAGAAGTTATCTTTCTTATTAAATTATTGCCATAGTCAGCCACGTATAAATTGCCCGCGGCATCAAAAGCGACTCCACTTGGAGTATTAAAGGTTGCGGCTGTACCTGTACCATCGGTGTAGCCGGCATTACCGCTACCTGCAAATGTACTAACCACTCCTGCCGGGGTTATCTTTCTGATCATGTTATTGCCCCTGTCGGCCACAAAAATGTTTCCGCTTGCATCAATTGCAAGTCCGGAAGGTGAGTAAAACTTAGCAGTGGCTGCTGTTCCGTCCAGATAACCTAACTCACCTGTACCGGCAACAGCGGTCACAACCCCTGCCGGAGTAATTTTCCTGATGGCCGAATTATATGAATCTGAAACATAAATATTGCCTGCGGCATCGGTTGTCATTCCCATCGGACTGTTAAACATTGCTGCTGTACCTGTACCATTTACAAAGCCGGGTGTTAGGTTACCTGCTAACGTGCTTACTGTTTTATAAGCGGTTGACTGGTCGCTACCTGTTGTGAACTTTATAACATTGCCATAACCGGTACCGGCGGAATTGGTAGCATACGCCCGCGCATAATAAGTGGTATTGGGCAAAAGCCCGGTAAGGTTACTGGTGTATGATATTAAAACTACAGGCTCTGAAGTTTTGGAATCGGCAATAGTAGGTTCGTGGTTGGTAACACTCCAGCAAACACCATAAGCAGTAAATGATGATGTTCCGCTGGTTAAAAATGCACCGCTCCATGCACTGGTTGATGTTGGATCAATAACTACATCGTACGTTACCATCGCCGGTAAAACGTCACTGCTGCCTTTCATACAGGCGTTAAGGCCAGTTATTAATACTAATAATAATACTTTAATTTGGGTGGATGTTTTCTTCATTGTATCGGAATATAGTTTAGGCTTAATGCCTTTATTTAATTGCAGTAAATAAATCAAATTATACCTGCTATTAATTTAATGTATCGGCGAATACAGTGTTTGTCTCGATGAATTACGGCTTAAAATGAAGAATGATACACATGCCTGTCGGCCTTACAACGCAAGTACAAGTAATTACCTGTATTACAGAAAATTACGTTTTAATATTTTTAATAATATAATACCTTATAATGCCCGCCCGGCTTATCAAATTATCGGGTATTGCACTATCAAATATGCTTATAATGGCTTTTTTCGACTTTCATTGAACAGGTGTTTAATTTGGCTCGGAAACTTGTGTAATAAAAAAGGAGGGCATAAATGCCCTCCTTTTAAGTTCAAAATATTAATAATTAATAGCCCGGATTTTGATACATTTTTACCGGGTCAAGCTTATACTCATCAAATGGTATAGGATAGTAGCGGTCTTTTGTAGAAAAGTTAGCCAACTGTGCAGAACCAAAATCTGCCTGTTTTTTATTTTTGAAATAAGCAACCAGTTCTGGTGTGGTAAAAGTTCTTAATAAATCAAACCAGCGATGATGCTCAAACGCCAGTTCTACACGGCGCTCATGCAAAATGGCTAATTTAAGTGTTGGAAAACTTGTACTGTAAGCACTATTTGCCATAGATACTGCATAAGTTGGCATACCGGCTCTTACACGTACCATATCTAAATACTGTATAGCAGTTGCATCATCGCCCAGGTACATATTAACTTCTGCCAGCATTAGTATAACATCCGCGTAGCGCATTAAAATACAATCATTACCTCCGTAACCTAACTTGCCGGCAGCATCACTTGCATCTCTGAATTTGGTAACAAACCAGTCTTTTACAATAGGGTCATTAGCAAATTTAACTGAAAAAGCCATACGGGAATCGCCTGCTTCATATTCATTGATCAGGTCATGCGTAACATTATATCCTGCGCCTGAAGCAGTTTTTTGTGAGTTTATTGTTTCGCCTTTTGCCTGGTTATTAGCAGCTATTGCAGAGCTGTAAGCAACATCACCCTGCTTGTTTACGATCTGGAAAATTAATTCCGGACAGGTAGACTTTTTGTTTACATCAAAAACATCTGTATAAGGAATACTGCTCAACGCACCAAATGTACGCATGTTATACGCGTTCATTAAATAGGTTTTGGCATTAGTAAGGTTTGTTTGGCGGTTTGCCGGATCTAATGTAGTAGCCATAGTTAAATATACCTGACCTAACAGTGTGTTAGCAGCTGCCATAGATACACGGCCAATATTAGCACCGGTTTGCAAATTAGGCAACGCGTTATTTTTTATCACATCGGTAAGGTCGGTTACTATTTGTGCATATACTGTAGCCTCTTTTTCGCGAAAAGTTACAGCACTAACTTCTGTTGATCCTAACTGTTTAGTTACCAACGGCACATCGCCCCATAGGCGCACTAAATGAAAATACATAAGCGACCGCAAAAACTTAGCTTCTGCTATATACTGAAGCTTTACTTTTGGATCAGGAAATGTAACACCATCAATATGTGATAATACAACATTTGCGCGGGTTATTGTACCATACAAAGACACCCAATGGCTTTTTAAGTAACTATTACCTGGAATAAGCGAAAAATTATTGAACTGGAAAGGTTCGCCCGCATTTGATTGGCTATCATTGGTACCTGTATCATCAGAACGCTGGTCAGTCCACAGGTCACTGCTTTCGCCTATGTTATTTCCACTGCGTAATGATTGATATATACCGTTAACCGCTAACAAAACATCGTTTGGTGTATTAAAGCTGGCATCCAGTGCAACAGCATTTGGATCGCTTTGTTGCAAAAACTCTTTTTTACATGAAGGACTTATTGCCATAAATACTGCAAGGCAGCTTATTGCTATTAATTTCTTTTTCATCTTTTTAATTTCTTTTTTATTTTAAAAAGTAACATTTAAGCCCAAGTTAAAGGAACGTACCAATGGGTATACTCCATAGTCTATACCCGGCGCAAGGTTAGGGTTCTGCGTGTTGTTAGATGCACCGCTTGAATAATTATAGTCAACCTCGGGATTGTAACCTTTGTATTTAGTAATGGTGAAAGCATTAACAACGCTGCCAAATATGCGAGCACTACTTATACCTAATTTATTCTTTACAAAATCGGGCAGTGTATAACCTAAAGTGATGTTGTTACAACGCAGAAACGATCCATCTTGCAGGTAAAAGGTTGAAAGGCGGGTGCTGTTACTTTGCGTACCACCGCGTGATGCGCGGTAAACTGTACCATTACCGGGGTTTGCAGCATTACGGTATCTGTTGGCAACATCGGCATACTGGTTACCAGATCCTTCCATGTTATACAGATAATAATCCTGCCCATCAAGTACCTGGTTACCGTGCGAACCGTTAAAGGCTGCCGCTAAATCAAAGCGTTTGTAAGTGGTGTTTAAGGCAAAGCCATAAGTAAAATCGGCATAAGGCGTACCTATTACTGTTTTATCGGCATCGTTAATTACACCATCTTTATTGGTATCAACAAAATACAGATCGCCTATTTTGGCCGGGTTGGTAGATGATGCAGAAGGAGCTGTTTTGCCCAGATTATCTGCAGTAATTATACCGCCAACTTTATACCCGTAAAACATACCAACAGGCTGCCCCTGTTGCGTAATATTGGTTGGGTAAGTGCGTTCAGCTCCATTAACAATAATGGTGTTGTTACTCGGTAATTTAACTACCTTATTACGGTTTATAGAGATATTACCACTTAAATTAAACGTAAAATCTTTAGCCCTTATAACACGTCCGTCCAATTGAAAATCAAACCCGCTGTTACGGATCTTAGAATCTTTGAGGTTGGTTAATATAACAGTACTGCCTGATATAGCTGATATAGGCTGGGCGAACAGCAGGTTATAAGAATAGCTCAGATAATAATTTGCTATAACAGATAGGCGTCCTTTAAATAAACCTATATCTGCACCAAAATTATATTGCGAAGTTGATTCCCAGCTTAGTTTTTGATCTTGAATACCGTTCGCATAAGTAGCAGTTGTAATAGTGTTATTACCAAAAACCGCACCCGTAGGACTGGCAAGCGTTTGCTGTGTATTGTAGTTACCTATATTATAGTTACCACTAAGTCCCCAGCTTGCACGTAATTTAACGGTAGACTGATCGCCAAGGAAATTATTGTAAAATGGCTCTTGCGAAACATTCCAACCGGCCGCTACCGAAGGGAAATAACCATATTTATTAAGCGGGCCAAACCTCGATGAACCATCTGCACGGAATGAGCCAGTTAAAAAATACTTATTATCATAGTTGTAATTGATACGCCCTAAGTAAGAAAGCAGGGTGTATACAGATCTACCTGTTGGTACAAGCCCGTAGCCAGGTGCTGGATTTGTTGGTGTAACCAAGGTAAGGTTACTTGGATCAGCTCCCTTATTTGTAATTTGGGGAATGTAATCATTTTGAAAACCCCTGGCATAAAGACTTGTAATATCAGTGCTTGTTTTTTGAGCGGAGTAACCTGCCAAAACATCGAAATGATGCTTACCTAATTGCTTGTTATAATTAAGTGTGAATTCGCCCAGCTGATCTACCAGGTTCGTGGTTTGAGCTGCTGCTGTTGCTGCTGCAATTGCCTGAGTTGAACCCGGAGGAAACGCTCCGCTGCTCAGAGTGGTAGGCAAATAATAGTCGTACTTTTCATTATAAGTTTGCGTACCTAAATTTACTTTAGCACTAAAGCCCGGCAAAATGGTGTAAGTAGCGTTTGCATTATAAGTACCGCGGTAACCTTTACGGTTAATTTGGGTACGTGTAGCCAGTGCCAGCGGATTTTCTATACTTTGATAACCATATGCAGCTGCCTGCGCTGCCTCGGCATTGGTAGCCAATGAACCATCGGCGTTATAAGCTGGAAAATAAGGCATATAAATCAATGCGCCCAAAATAGGCCCGTGGTCAAAACGCCCTTCCTGTGTTTCCTTGTTTATATTTTGTGTATAAGAAATATTGGCACCTACGTGCAGTTTTTTGCTTACATCACCATCAATATTAGTACGGAAATTATAACGTTCCTGACCAGAATTGAGAATGATACCTTCCTGGTTTTGATATCCACCGCTTACAAAATAACGAATACCGTTTGAGGCCCCTGAAAATGACAGATTATGCTTTTGAAAAAAAGCATTACGGTATAATTGATCCTGCCAGTCGGTATTTACGGTTTGGTGAATAAGCGATTGCGAACCAAAATTATACAAGTCTGTAGGGATACTAACACTACCAGCACTACCAACGTTAGCAATACGGGTAGCATTTGGGTCAGAATACATGGCATCATTCCAAACATGTCCGGTATTTACCCATAAATCATGGTATGCATTGTTACGGCCATCAATAAGTAATTGAGCGGCTTGGTCTGAATTGAGCAGATTTACTTTTTTGGCCAGTTGATTTATACCTGTTTGTACATCGTATTCAAACTTACCTTTGCCGTCTTTACCACGCTTGGTAGTAATAAGCACCACCCCTCCAGATGCACGAGAACCATATATGGCTGCAGATGCGGCATCCTTTAAAACATCTATACTCTCCACGTCATTAGGATTAATATAAACGTCATTACCGGCAGGATATCCATCTATTACATACAAGGGATCTGAACTGGCATTGAAAGAGCCTACACCACGTACCCTTATTTTAGTGCTTTGGTATGGCGAACCACTTGTTTGTGATACTTGTACCCCCGCTATTTTACCAACCAGGGCCTGCCCTAAAGTAGGAGCTGATAAATTCAGGTCGCTTGATTTAACACTTGAAATTGCACCGGTAACATCACTTTTACGTATAGTTTGATAACCGATAGCAACTACCTCATTAAGCATGTTTGCCTGAGGCTTTAATTTTATGTTTATAGTACCGGCATTCGCTACCGGAACTTCTTGCGGAATGTACCCAATAAAAGTATAAACTAATGTGGCGCCCCGGTCTGCAGATATAGTGTATTTACCATTAACATCTGTAGTGGTACCCTGAGTAGTATTTTTAACGCGCACATTTACCCCTGGTAAAGGTTGGTTATTTTCATCGGTAACAGTACCGGATACCTGGACTGCCAGGTTGAGAATTTTATGAGAAGTTGCAGCGTTAGATGAAAACGCCTGCATCATGATCAGCAAAATTAAAAATGGTTTTACATAAAACCGAGCCAAAAGATCATGAGTATTGTTTATATTCATATTATTAAATGATTGTAAGAAGATGACACTAAGTATTCGACCACTTTTTGAGTTATTGACAATTATTTATACCGTGTGAATGTTAGCGCATTCATGCGGTTTTATTTATTGCCCTACATTTGACGTTTATGTGAATTTTACATAGGCACTGATATTTAAGAAGTTACGCAGTATTATTATTTTAAAAAGAATCATTACATTCTCTTGAAGAAATGTTAATTATAGACAACTAACATTGAAATCCTCGCAACAAAAATACACCCGCTATCTTAAGCGAAGGATACTATAAGGTTAAGTTTTTATTAACTTAAAATAAAAATGCCCGGTATTATACCAGGCATTTCATTTAATTCATTAACTATCAGTTACTATTGGGTGGTAGTAAGATTAACATTGCTTTTGCGCGATGAGGTAATTGCAATCCCGTTTTTTTCATCGCCAATAAAAGAAAATCCTTCCAGTTCATCGGGCCTGTCAATAGTATCTACCTGATTAATTACCTCTTGCTTACCGGTTTCAATAGATTTTTTCAAATCAATATAAGTTAACCGCCATTGACGCCCTTCTATCTTATTTTGAACTAACACTAAAATTCCCTTACTGGCTATCCAGTGCAAGTTTTGCACCCATGCAGTACAAATGAACTTTTTAAATACAACTCCCTCTTCACTTGTTTTTGATGCCTTCTTTAATTTTTCAGGGTCATACAATCTTACTTCGTTGCCATGGTCGCCATAATCTGCAGTAGCAACATACCATTTGTTATTATATTTTACATACTCGGGGCGGGTGCCTTGTATACAAGCATCATCCTCTATGGTATTTATAAGGTTCCCATCAAGTGTACCGCTTTGTAATAATCCTTTCCAGTTTACACAATAGATCACTGCTCTCCATTTTGTACCTTCTGCATTAAGCTTAATTGAGTTTCCTATAAAAGTGGGGTCGCTTCCATTATAAGCTATTCCGGTTGGATGGTTAATCACATCCTGGCCATTCTGAGTAAGTTTTACCTCCTTATGCTGATAAACGAGGCTATCGTTCAGTATTTTAAATTCACGTATCATACCTACTTCTCTATCTCCATACAAAAAGATCCGTCCGTTTTGGTAAGATATCCCCTGGCATGCGCCCAATGAGTCGATGGTTATTGCGCGAACAAGTTTGGTTTCAAATTTCGCACTTACAAAAGCACAAAACACTACTATGGCTACTGCTATTATTGAAATAATTTTATTTCTCATAATATCGCTATGGATCTAACGGCTCATCCGCATCAATTTGTAATGATTCAATAAGCGGGTAAAACTCCAATTCCGTTTCAGAAATGCGTTTACCCAGTTTATAAGGCACATATTTAAGTTCCTTTTCACACCTGCTATCCATTGTCATAATAAAATCTGTCTGCGATTTATCGGTCACAATGTACCCTGGCTTGGTAAATGGTATACCATACCTGAATATCAGCCTTGCATCGTTACGTATATTAGTTGTAGTATGCCGTGCATGTGGTTCTATAATAATAGCATTCTCTGGGATGTGCAGCTTTTTCATTAAATAAACTTTCATCTCCAGCGCCTCGTTGTTTTTAGTTTTAAACGGATGTGCATTCCCTCCAGAAACAACTACATAAGGTGCCTTGCCTGCACGGTATTGTGTAGCAGCGAGCCGGCAGCGCAACATCCCTTCGCCACTTAGGGGCGTTATTAAATTATCAGGCCCGGCGCCAGGTACAAGTATGTGAGAATATGGATATTGATCCCATTTAATTAGTTTAACTCTATCAAAAGCAGCTTTATTTACTGTAGCTGCCATAGGCTCATAATTTGCAGGGTCTTGCCTTTCATTAATCTCCAGGTATGTTAGGGCCGCCTGTAATGCCGGTTCAAAAAACAAGTGCGTATTTTTAACATCATCCAATACCACTGCAGAACAATCATACATTAAAGTGTAATAAGCCTTAGCGGTGGTTTTAAAACTTATTGAATCTATTGCCGGATAGTTAGGTTTTTTACCTTCGGCATACACATCTATGGCATAATTTACAGCAGCGGCATCTTGCTCCCAGGCTTTTACCAGCAGTTGGGCAGGTGTTGAGTTTTTGTACAAAATATAAGTGCCCGATGGTATAAGATGCATTTTAACAAGGCGATCTAAAGCATTACCGCTTTTATATAAAGCAGTTAAACGCATACTTACTGCTTGTATATCTTCATTTGTAAATTTAAGTTGCTCTGGCAAACATAAAGCGTCTTTACAATTGGTGAGCGAGGTTTGCAGTGCATTAACTTTTGCCTGGGTAAGCTTTGCAAGCAGCACATCATTTTTAAGCAGGGTACTTACCTCTTTATCCTGTTCAAATAAAGTAAGCAGGTAATAGTTTTTTGATTTTACCCAATTACCTGCCGTAACTAACTTATAGTGTGGATCTGGCTGTAAGCTTTGAGCAAAGGTTTCTCCAATAGCCAGGAAAAAAAAGATTGATATTAAAATAGCTTTCATCAATGATATAATAAAGTGCAAAAAGAAGCTTTTAGATATAAACTACAGATTAAGATTATTATAATTTTATATTAACTATGAAGCAAGCTGCTGGATTGCGCCTGATCATGAACTTACCTTTATGGTAATAATAATTAGATAAATGGTGACTACTTTTAATTAATTTTATTAGAATTTAAGATAATGTAACAATCTCTTAACAGTAAATATCATTTTAAATATTGTAATTTGAATTTTCACTTCATTTTGACATGCGTTCAAAAACTTGCCCAATATTATTGATTACTGTAGGTGCCATCTTATTTTTATCAGCTTGCAATTCTATTATTGATAAAAAAAGCAGAGCTGATAATGATCAGCTAAATATGCATCATCCATATGATGATAGCACTCTTACCAATAAACTATTACCGGTAATGATGCCCTACAACCGGTTGATAAACCCTGTAGGTAAGGTAATTAGATTTGGTGATCCTGCAATGGAAAACCACAGTATGGATGTTAAACTTATTGCTGGTACAGCTTGCATAGCCGTTGAAGACAGATATGGTATTGCAATAATAGATACCCTTAAACAAAAGGTTACTGCCCGGTGGACATATGACCAGGACGCAAAATACAAAGGATTAATGAGCACCTATTCCGGGCTTAAAGTTGTAAAACTTAATAACCAGGTGCACATATTTTGGAGTGCCGCGCTGGCTAAAGGCAAAGATTCACGCTCATGTGTATTCCAGGCAATGTTGGATAATAACAAAATCAGTATTATTAATACTACAGAGTTTAAACCAGAAAGTCCATCACCTATGGCTTTGCCAAATGAGATAGCTATCAATACAGAAAATGGTAATAATTACCTGTATGTAGTATTAAATGGCAATAATCAATTAGTTAAAATAGATTTAGCTACCAATAAAACTGTTTGGACAAAACCCACAGGTATTGCGCCCTATGGATTGGTAATTGCACAAAACAAAGCCTTTGTAAGCAACTGGGCTGGCCCGCAACCAACAGATACTCTTAATAAAGAAACCGCTGGCGTGCCTTACGGAAAAACCTATATAAACCCTAAAACGGGAGGCACTTTAATGGGTACTGTATCGGTATTTAACTTGAATAATGGTTCTATAATTAAAGAGATTACCGTTGGTCTGCATCCAAACGCGGTTATTAGCAGTGCCGATGAGCAATTTGTATACGTTGCCAATGGCAACAGCGATATGGTATCCATTATATCAGCCGGTAATTTGCAAAATGTTGATACCATATCAGTAAAACTAATGCCCGGTAAAAAAAGTTTTGTGGGCGATACCCCAAATGCTTTAGCCATAAATGCCGATGGCACAATTTTGTATGTAGCAAATGGCATGGATAACGCAGTTGCTGTTGTAAAACTTGGTAAAAAAGCAGCCATTAAAGGTTTGGGAGAAAGTAATGTAAAAGGATTTATCCCTACCGAAGCTTATCCTGGTGGATTAGCAATAGATGGCAACAATCTTTTTGTTACCAATTTAGAAGGTGAAGGTGCGCGGGTAAGTAGCAACGAAATGAGTAAAGGCGACTGGCCCGGAGCTAACGAGGTAGAATCATACAACTCTCACCATCAAAAAGCTACAGTATCATTAATTCAAATTCCTGATGAGGAAACTTTACAACGCTATACCAACCGCGTTAAGGACCTAAATTTGACCTTTAGACAAGAAATAGCGCGCTTACTCCCACGCAGGAATGTGGCACCTAAGCCTATGCCCGAGCGGATTGGTGAACCATCTGTTTTTAAACATGTACTTTACATTATTAAAGAGAACCGTACATATGACCAGGTGTTGGGTGACATGCCCGAAGGTAACGGAGCCAAATCACTTTGTATTTATGGCGATAGTATTACGCCAAACCAGCATAATCTTGCCCGTAAATATTTATTGCTTGATAATTATTACGCATCAGGTAAGTGCTCTGCTGAAGGACACCAGTGGACAGATGCTGCAATGGTAACCGACTATGTTGAAAAAAGTGTAAGGGCGTGGTTCCGCAGCTACCCTCACGTGCAGGAAGATGCACTGGTTTATGGAAGCAGTGGTTTTATATGGAACAATGCAGCCGACCATGGCAAAACCGTAAAAATTTATGGTGAGGCGTGTGCCCCGCATTTTGATAATAAGCAAACCTGGACATCAATCTATAATGACTATAAGGCTGGTAAGCCGTTCAAGTTCATTAACACAAGTACCATATCAAGGGTGCGGCCAATGCTGTCACAAAATTTTCCGGGATCTGATGAGCATCGTATTAATGAACAATTGCGAGCATCAGCATTTATAAAAGAATTAAATGATTATGAAAAGCAACCCGGCGACGCCTTGCCACAGTTAATGGTGATGGCCCTGTCAGCAGATCATACGGTTGGTACAAGGCCTGGCCTCCCTACTCCTAACGCCATGGTGGCTGATAATGATTTGGCACTGGGCCGCATTGTTGAAGCTGTATCAAAAAGCCGTTTTTGGAAAAATACTGTAATATTTGTTACTGAAGATGATTCGCAAGCTGGCTGGGATCATGTTTCTGCTTATCGTACAACTGGTTTTGTTATTAGTCCGTACAGTGTTTTGCAAAGAAAAGTGAGCACTAATTACAACCAGGTGAGCATGGTAAGGTCAATTGAACAAATACTGGGTATACCGCCAATGAATATTATGGATGCTACAGCTTTGCCAATGTTTAACTGCTTTAGTGAAAGGACAATAACAGCTCCCTATAAAAGCTTAAACAACCGCATAGCTATCAACCAAATAAACCCCAAAATTGCTTCACTTAAGGGAGCATCATTATATTATGCCAAACTTTCTTTGAGGCCAGAGTATGACCACATAGATGGTGGAAATGATGATATTATGAATCGTATATTATGGTTTGCCGCAAAAGGTAATAAAACTTATCCCGTTAATTTAGCCGGTAAAGATACCGACGATTAACCCTATTTATGTTTTAGAATGAATCCTTTGTTTTAATTACAAGACATTTAGCTCCTGCTTATAAAAAAATTAAACACGGCCAAAAGTAATTGTCTTCTGGATTTTATTTCTTTTAAAATTCTCTTTCACAAACATTCGGAAGTACTGTAGTAGTTGCGAATGTTTGTTTAGCTAAATGATAGTAATTATAAACCTATCGTTAATTCAAAATATCTGTGTTTTTCATCTATCTCAAAACTGCTCTGAAAGTTTTCCCGTTCCTGAGTAGTCATTTTCATCTTCGCAGCTTGAATTTTATCTGTTAATGGTTCCCTTTCATTAAAATCATAAAACAGGTTTTCCTCGTTCATAATTATCAATCTGCCTTTTGTCCGTGTCAGCAATTCTTTCAGCATCGCCTTGTTTGGCATCGTATTTTTCCATGCAGGAGCAATGCTGTTATAATCCAACGTGGCCATTGCTGTAAGCTCCGGATCGTTCATCATTTCCAGGCCCTGGCGCTGCGCGGTTCCATTATGGCTCATATGGTGTGCTATTTTATAAAACACCGTCCGGTTAAGTAAATCCTCTGTATAATGTACCTTTTTAGGGCCTGTCAAACCTTTCCAGTCTATTTTGTGCCAGCTTGCCCAGCTACCAAACTCCGCATCGCCCGGAAACAGCATTACCTTTTTACTGTCTTCGGCCTCAATGGCTATTACCAAACTTAGGTTATTAGTCATGCTGTTAACCCTTAATGCAAGGCTTCCAGCACTCATCAACCAGTCTTCTTCAATTTTACGCCAGCTATTTTTAGAGTTTTTATACAAATCCATGTCTTGGGGATCGACAGTCTCAAACTGTTCATCAAAAGGAAGGATTGAGGACACGTTATCCGGCGTACTTAAAACAGAAGCTGCGAAAGCGTCAATTCCTTTCAGTTCATTATTGTGCCTGTAGCTTTCCCCTTCTCCGCCGGCTTCGAGCGCAATACTGTCCCAATCGCGGGGCGGTCCCATTATATAAAACTTAAGTCCTTCCAGTTCCGGAATTTCCCTCATGACATCGCCCGGGTATAAAAATTCTATTTTCCCTTTTCCAATTTCTTCCTTTACCACACGCATGCCCTCCAGTAGTCCTTTATAATTCTGAGAATCACTTCCCATATGAAGTTCAGCAAAACCTGTCAATGTTTCCACAAAGGATTCTTTTGCTTTAAGAACATCCTGCCCACTTGCCCCCAAACGGATATCATCCTGAAAACCGGTGCTTCCTACAATAGCATTCAACTTTTCCACCGCCTGTTTCAGCGCTTTCTTCTTGTTACCATGTTCCTTTTTCCATTTATCTATTTCGGCAAGGCTGTCGTCCTCCGTCCAGGCCATCCAAACTTTTTTAACCTCAAAGTCATTTATAAATACGTCTTTACAAAGGTCAAATACAGAAACATGATCCACATGTTCATGCGTGACAATTAAAAGATCTACTTTACCATTTACATACTTTTTAAGATCTTCCATATAAGGCCGAAGTTCAGCTGTTGACCTTCTCCAGACACCACAATCTATCATCATTGTGAATTTTTCTTTTTCCGTAGCATAGAATTTCACAATGAAACAATCGCCCGTTCCCATTCTGTACATACGTACTTTAGCTTGTGTTATTTTTTCAGACATAGCTTTACTTTTATTGATGTAAAAAGGCAAATGGTTCGTTAAGATCATTCTGAAGGCCGCCGCTGAAATAAAGACTGTGTTCATTTAATTCCATCACCCCGGCTTCCTGCTGAAACTGATATTGCTGTTCTGCCCGCTCCGTATCAATCTGATGCTTTTTTTGTTTAATCAGCGCCATATCAAGTAACGGCTTTGAAATAACATATTTTAGTTCAAGGGTATCCAAATCGAAGATCATTGTGCAGCCACCATACATTTCAAATTGTGTTTTTGGCCGGTTATGATTACTATCAGGAGTATAATGTTCTTTAAACTTACCCTGATGAATTACGATGCCGGTGCGCTGTACCAAAGCAAAACCTATTTGGTTAACCTGGTTTCCCTCCGGCCCTACCCGGGAAACCAGCCGGAGGTTTTGGATCTGAAAGGAGGCTCCCGCTATGCCATGCTTGTAAGCGCTTGATTCACGTATGCCCAAATTTCTGAATGCATCACTAAATATAAGTCCTGTTAACTGCTCAAATTCAAATGAATCCTCAAACTTGAATGTTATTCTGTTATGTAAACCTTGTACCTTTCTTTTTAAAAAAGTCCTGCTTCCACCAATATACTCTTTAGAAATATTATATATTTTCTTGCGGTCTGTCTCATAAATGACTTTATTTCTATAGTCTCTCAAGAAACGAACGATAATTTTAAATAGCTGTTTGGTATCGCGCGAAACAAAGCTGCCTGGACTAAGCCCCAAACTTTCCACGCTGAATGTTTTTATACCTTTTGGATAAATCCCTCTTCGTCTGAAAGCATCTATAAAGGCCAGCCGATAGTTCCGGGAATCTTCAGCAACAAGATCGTAATCGGCTGTGATTACAGCTCTCAGGTAATCACCAAAGGTTATATCTACCGGAGGGCAATAATCCAGTGCCCTAATGCACATGCTTAGCACATGCCCTGCAGCTTTAGAAGCTTCATTTGCCAGCCTGTTTACAAGATCAGGGTGCAGCTCTCCTTGTGGCAATACTCCCGAACCACCTGTTGCAATCCGGAGCAGATCTTTGACCCTTGTTTTATAAATTGTTAAAAAGGCTTCAAATACAGCGGAGACTAAAATGCTCCCTCTGGCATGCGGTTCCATAATACTGACATATTCCTGTCCGGTGGGCTCTGCCTTAACCCATTTGTTTGTTTTTGGATCGATGCTTCCGATTGCGTCACGTAAAGAACCGTAACTACCAATAGCGCTCCCAAATTCCTGGGCAAGCTCTCCTAAAAGATTTTGCGCCGCAAGGTCACCTCTCGTTTTAGAAATTTGGTGTTTAAGCACTTCCGGAAATGTAAAATGCTGAAAAAGAGCTACAATATCTGAAAAAGCCTCATGAAAAGCCAGTACATCAGCATTGGATGGCTGCGCGTAGCCAGGATACATTCCATCCAGTATGGCATGAGTAACCTCATGGGCAATAATGTCATGACTAAGGCATGTAAAAACATACGAATTAGGCATGTGTAAGGTGCTGTTAGCGGGCATAGATTCAAAATATCCAAAAAGAATGGATTTTTTAAGCGGGCTATAATAAGCATTTGCATGCCTCAATGCATGAGGATAAAGCCTTATACGCTGCACATATTCTTCATAAACATTTTTATCCGCCACCCGTTGTGAAGCCCAGAGTACCTTACGGCCCAGTGCCGATTCGAAATTTTTTATTGTAGTCATCGCAACAGAATAAACCATTTGCTGATGAAATTGCGGATTGTTTTCCCCCGGATCAACGCCATCCCTGGCAACTATATTGATATTGTTAAGATCAACCGGCTTATAATACTTTCCTGTTGTTGGATCATAGTCCACTACTTCAATATATTCACCAACAGGGCCCTCTTTTAGTCCATCTTCCCATGGCACCTGGTAAATTATAGAATTAATTAATGCCGTATCAATCCGCAGTGACAGCGACGGATCAAAAGCATAGCCGCGAAGTCTTCTGAATGGCGGCTTTTTATTAAGTTGATCAGGCATAATTAGGATAAGATTTAAAGGACTAATGTTTAACAGTTTTTACCTGGTATAAAGGCATATCCTGAAAGAGTTTCCAATCATCCAGTAACTTAGTCTCACAAGATATCAGCATCAAATGATTATCATTTGTATTGGTTTTGTCTTCTTTGATCTTTGCAATGTATTCTAAAAGATTCCAGCAAGTAGTAAATTGCCCGCAGCCAATAATATTATCGAGCATCTTTTCTTTTTGCAGCTCATCTTTAGTAAACCATAAAGTTGTTCCCATGCGCGATGCGGTAGCTGCCACCTTCTGAATTTGATCTGATGGTATATATTGGCCCTTTACTTTCGCTTTAATCTCATTTTCATCCCTGGTTTTGGCGCCACCCTTAAGTTCATATATCGCATTCATAATACGCCTGTTTTTCCAGGTATCGTCTTCATAAATACGCTTATAATTTAATCTTCGCACATGTTTTAAAAATACGCTCATGGTCATCTTAAGCAAAGAATCTGCACGGTTAAAAATCAAATTTTCATAAACGTAAAATTTTAGTTTAAGCAGTTTACCCAATGGTTTCATAAAAGCCTCGGGAACATTAAAAGAAATGGGGAGTTTTTTAAGCCATCGGAATAATAAAAATCCTATTAATGTTAAGGTAACCAAAGCTGAGAAAAAGATGATCCAGCCGAGAGCGGCCTTGCGGACACTCCAAAACAAGCCAGCTCCTGAAATAATAAGCAGCAAGGTATTTAAGCTAATAACAAGGCCGGGGGTCAGTTTCCTAAGCCAGCCATTTGTGTTTTGCTTACTGGCAACGTATCCCTCCATAAACGGACTTGCCACATCGGCTACCATAATCAAATCTAATTCGTGGCCCGGTTGTGCAAGCCCCGGGCGTTCGGGGTTATTTAACTGCATTCTTGCTTCGGCCAACAAAACCGGCTCAATACCCTGGTTATCAACAATTCCACCATCCATTAACCCAACCGGATGTACTGATTGGTTTAAAAGTGTTTGAATATGCTTCTCATCCTGAAAAACAAAATCGGTTGGGAAATTGATAGGCTCAAACCCTCCGGGGAAACAGGATGAGGAAGCCAGGATGTCCCCGAGCCTGATCTCACGGGCTATGTCTTCAGGTATTCGTATTGTATGGTTACCGATGAGCCCTCGTACAGGATCTCCAGGTTTTGCGGTGATTACTTTTTCAGACCACTGAAACCGGAATTGCAAAGCGTTATCAAATTCAGTTGAATTAAAGGAAAGGTGCCTTAAATGTTCCGTTGGTAAATCTTTCATTAAATGGCCAAATTTTTTGCCATCAAATAATTCTTTATCGTACACATCGGCGAATGCATTAATCAGGCTCTTTACCCGCCTGCTATCCCAGCCATTTTTTTCTGTTAAACGTTCAAGACTTTTGGAGATAAGATCAGTGCCAACAAGAAATAAATACAATTTATTATAAATACTGTCAAAGTTTTCGCCATTCTTTATTCCCAAAGCATATCTTAAACCGGTTATAGTTCCTCCGGATACCGTAGATAAAACAGTTACGTGTTCGAGCATTGATTTATTATCCATCTTAATTCTATCGAGATAGGATAACACACCTAAGCTATAAGCTGCTGCTCTGTAGCCGCCGCCAGAAAAAGTTAAAGCAATTTTCATAACCGGTTAAATAAGTGAAAACTATATGTTTATAATTCTTTTTCAATAGTTCAGCAAACTCGTACGGCAGCATTAATATATAATTAAGATAGCAAGGTTAAAGGTTGTTCCTAATAAATAGCGAACTAATAAATCAAGACAATTTACAAAGATTTTAATTATTAATAATAGGGTTAAAACACCCTATTATTAATAATTAAAACACATAATTAGATACTCTGCGCCAGTTCCTTAAAAATGTGCTGAATGAAGGGTAAAAAAGAAACGGCCGGGAAGATTGCTGTTTTTAAATACTTCTGGACTGATTTTTGCACACAATTGATTTTTCATATACAATATTAATATATGTGCAAGCTGGTGATGATTGATGATAATCCGCTCGAGCATTTGATAATGCAAAAAATGTTTGACCGCTATGAGTTATTTCATAATGCGTCTCATAGTTTAGATGGCCGGGCTATTATAGATTTTTTAAAGGGAAACCGGGCAAATACAGCAGAACTCCCTGATGTTATATTTTTGGATCTGCATATGCCGAATTTCAGCGGGTGGGATTTTCTGGAACAATTTAAACGGCTTTGCCGGTCTTTTCCGAAACCGATCAATATTTATATCGTTTCTTCTTCTATTGATCCACGAGATAGATTAAGATCCTTACAGTATCCGTTCGTTAAAGAATTTTTAACCAAGCCACTCCATAAAAACAAATTGGAGTTACTATATACAACCTATTTAAATATTAACCGGAGAGCCGGGTAAACATTATCGTAAAAAACAGGTTTACCTTAGTAATTGTTTATTGTTGCTTAGATATTAACACATCATTATATAGAAAAAGGTACAAGCGGTTGCCTGTACCTTAAACTTAAAGTGCCGTATGTTTAATTTAAACCAGTTATTTTAATTTATATACTAAAACTTTAAAGCTGTTAGGAACAACGTTTTTTGTGCCGTTTGCAAACTCGGGTACACTAAAATATAATTTATGTGTAGTTTCATTTACTGCCATTGTTTTAGCCCGGTTTTGAGTTGTCAGGGTTTGAACCAACGTATATTTATCAGGCGATTCCTGTTTATATATGGTTGCTGTACCATCACCGTTTGATACAAATATTAATTTATTTTTAACATCATAAACTACTGCATCAACACCACCGCCAATTGGAAGTGTCTGTAAAACCTTTCCGGTAGCAATATCTACAACACTCAGGCCTTTATTTTCCCTGCAAACAGTAAACAATCTGTTATTAGCTTTATCAATAGCTATACCTGTAGGACCACCACATGGTGCCAGGCTATAATTTTTTTCTACTGTTAGGGTTTTGGTATTAATTACATCAAGGCTGCTTTTGTCTTCCAGGTTGTTATAAATTTTTCCTTTTCCATCTGCCACAGCAAACTCAGGAGCACCGTTTAATTTCACAGTGCCAGATTGCTCCAGCTTTTCCGGGTCAACAACAGAAGCATCATTACTATCGCCGTTAAAAGCAAATATTTTGTTAGAATACGGATCGTAAATGATACAATCGGGTTTTTTACCTGTTATGGGAATTGTTTTAATAATCTTTAAAGTTTTAATATCAAAAGCCACAACAGAGTTGTCTTTACCATCACTTATAAAACCACGGTTAAGCTTGTTTACTATAGCAATACCATGTACGCCTTTCATCTGGTCAATAGTTCCAACAAGTTTTTCTGTTTTAAGATCAATCACTTGAACAACTGTTCCGTGCGATACATATAATTTTTGATTAGCCTGGTCAATATATGAGTAATCATAACCGCCATCGCCCGGTAATGCAATTGTTTTGTCCAGCGCGTACTGCTGCGCCTGTGCGCGAGCTATTTGAGGTTTAAGAGTAGCGTAAGTGGTTGTTACAAGTAATAAAAAAAGTAGTTTTTTCATAATGGATATTTATTGTTTTAGAATTTTTAATTGTGTAGTTAGTGTTGATTACCCTTACCATCTGTAGTGTAAGCTCCCATATCCTGGTTTCCTAAACCGTTATGGAAGTTTGTATTACCTCTTCCGTATCCGGGAGAACCATTTTGCAGCCTAAAATCATTTGTGTTAGGATAACCGTTAGGTGCGGCTACAGTACCGTCAAATTTAACAAATAGCGGGTCGAAAACACCAATTTTGGTAGATATAAGGTCAGTAGGCTGTGGTTTACCCATACCAGACGTAGGGTAAAAATTATCCCTGATATTGATTTTTTGGGTTGGAATTTTCAAATCCGCATAAGTATCTACAGTAGCATAAAACAAGTTATTACCGTATGTGGTTTTTACCAGGTCGGCGTCATTAAATATTTCAATACCGTGATAGCAGTTTACGATAATGTTATTGTAAATATGGCCTATGGCGTTTACACCAACAGAAACAGCACGCCCCGGTTCTGCAGATCCTCTTCTCCAGCCTATAGAAACAAAGGTATTATTATAAACATCAACTTCTGTTTGCGGGAAAGGTACGCTTGGGCTGGTTTCCAGCTTTACACCGCTGCCGGCCTGGCTAAATATCACATTATAAGCCACCACTCCGGTAGCCCCGGTTTTTATGTTCATACCTTCACCATCGGTACTACCAGACGAGCTGATGGTGTTTCTAAGGATGGTTATTTTTGCTTGAAAAAGCCCCATTAAATCATCTTGCCCATTCGTGAACCATGAATCTTCAATATCCACAGGTATGGGCTTGTTAACAACTATAGTCCGCCTGGCGCTGCCTGATGCATCGGGACCGCCTGTATTATCTACATGGGTCCATTTAATAGTGATCGCTTGTGCGCTATCTGCCTGGAAACCGCCCCAGGTACCCGGCTTATTAAGATCTGAATTAAAAGATATAGGCTGATCTTTAGAGCCCAGCAATTGTAATACCCCCTGAATATTAAATTGTGAGTTATTCTTAACAATTACAATTGCACCGGGTTGTGAAGCCAGCGTGTCACCTTTTTTAACAGTAACATCACCTGTAACTGTGTAAGTTTGGCCGGTTAATAATGTCCCTTTAACAAAACCGCTAATGTTACCAGGTGCAATAGGGCCCGAGGTGGGAATGCTGACTTTATTAAATGTAGTTACTTCCTGTTTTTTACAGGCATTTAGCAAAGTAGTTAATAAACAACCTGCCAGTAATATATATATATAATTTTTTTTCATGTTGATTTTCTTTTTAGCGTGAATAACGGAAACCTGCATTAAAGCTAACGTTAGATATATCTCTTGACTGGATCAGGTTGCTGATTTTGATAGTAGTAGGTGTATTTAACAGGTTATTAACTTTTGCTGTAAAAACCAGGTGTTTGCTTATTTGCTTC
>JAQBNZ010000054.1 GCA_028288285.1 Mucilaginibacter sp. | reverse complement strand
CAAAAATCTAAAAAATTAGTTTAACAGATGATTTTTTTTTTATAAATTTGCTTTTCAATATTTTTTAACTAAAATTGCATTGTTTTCCTTTGCATTTCTTGCACTAAAGAAACAATTGATCACCAACTTTATTATTATTCTAATATTTGCCTGAGCTTAATTTTGCATTACAGGGTTAAAACAATAATTTTCTTTCAAATAAAAAATCCTTTTGAACTATATTTCATATCATGTCTGATACAATCGAATTGAACGACAAACTCGTTTCTGAGTTGCGCGATATTGCAAAAAGTTTAGGAATTGCTGAAGCAGATGAGCTTAGAAAAGCTCAGCTGATAACTGCAATTGTTAAACAGCAGCAACTAATTGAAGCCGCCCGGAACCAACAAAATATTGTTAATAATAACTACTCAGAAAAAACTGCTGAACCTGTAGAAGTTGTTGAAGCCGCCGATAATGGCGAAAAAACGCGCAAGAGAACCCGCACTTTAAAAACAAAGAATGAGCCTCGTGTTGAAGTTCCTTTAAATGATACAAATTTATTTGAGGAGGATGACGAAGAGGAGTTGCAAAATAACCCGCCTGAAAACTTTGCCACACAACCTGTTGCAGCTGATGCCCCTACTGAAGATGGTCAGTCTGCCAGAGTTGAACAGGCAGATCAGCCGGTAGCTCCTGATAACCGTCCTCAAAAATTTGACAGGCGTGCTAACAATCAGCAAAAAAATCAGGAGCCAGCCATTAATCTTGACTTTGATAATGTAATTGTTAATGAAGGCGTATTAGAAATTATGCCTGATGGCTATGGTTTCCTGCGCTCGTCAGATTATAATTACCTTACCTCTCCTGATGATATTTACGTATCACAATCGCAAATAAAATTATTTGGTTTAAAAACCGGCGATACTGTTCGTGGTAGTATACGCCCTCCAAAAGAAGGTGAAAAATATTTTCCATTGGTACGTGTAGAAGCCATTAACGGCCGTATACCAGCCGAAGTGCGTGACCGTGTTCCTTTTGATCACTTAACACCGCTTTTCCCATCAGAAAAATTAAGCCTTTTCACTGATGCCGGTAACTATTCAACCCGCATCATGGATCTGTTCTCGCCAATTGGTAAAGGACAACGCGGTTTAATTGTGGCCCAGCCTAAAACGGGTAAAACAATGCTGTTAAAGGATGTGGCTAACGCGATAGCAAAAAACCACCCCGAAGTTTATCTGATTATTCTTTTAATTGATGAGCGCCCGGAAGAGGTAACTGATATGGCCCGCAGCGTACGTGCCGAAGTAGTATCATCAACCTTTGATGAGCCTGCAGAGCGTCACGTTAAAATTGCCAACATTGTGCTTGAAAAAGCAAAACGAATGGTAGAGTGTGGTCATGATGTAGTTATACTGTTAGATTCTATTACCCGTTTGGCACGTGCTTATAATACAGTTGCACCAGCATCCGGTAAAATATTATCAGGTGGTGTTGATGCCAATGCATTGCACAAACCTAAACGTTTTTTTGGTGCGGCACGTAATATTGAGGATGGCGGTTCATTAACCATAATTGCTACAGCACTTACCGAAACCGGATCTAAAATGGACGAGGTTATTTTTGAAGAGTTTAAAGGTACGGGTAATATGGAGCTGCAACTGGATAGAAAATTATCTAACAAACGTATATTCCCTGCTATTGATATCACTGCATCAAGTACCCGTCGTGATGACCTGTTGCTTGACCGCGATACCCTGCAACGAATATGGATATTGCGCAACCACCTGGCCGATATGAACTCACAGGAATCTATGGAGTTTTTACAGGCACAGATTAGAGGCACAAAAACCAATGAGGAATTCTTGATATCAATGAATTCATAATATATTTATGCGTATGGAGTTATAATTTAGCATAATGTTAACTTATAATTCCATGCATTTTAAGAAAATTATGATACCTTCATAACATCATGAAGAGACGGGTAAAAAAACACCTTCCAAATGCCATAACATGCGCTAATTTATTTAGCGGGTGTATAGGTATAGTCTTTACCTTTCAGGACAATTTGGTTTTTGCGTCATATGCTATTTTCCTGGCAGCAATATTTGATTTTTTTGATGGCTTTGCATCACGTGTACTTAAGTCATACTCCGGCATAGGTAAAGATCTTGATTCATTGGCTGACATGGTGAGCTTTGGGGTATTACCTTCGGCAATAATGTATGAGTTGCTGTTACAGGCACCGCAAATAAAACACGTAAGTGAGTATCTTAACTATGTAGCCTTTCTGATACCGGTATTCTCGGCCCTTAGGCTGGCAAAGTTCAACACCGATTGCAGGCAGGCCGAAAGCTTTATAGGCTTACCTACGCCGGCAAATGCCATCCTGATAGCTTCTATCCCATTAATATTGCAGCAATACAGCAGTATTGCGCCTTATATTTTAAACCCATACGGGTTAACTTGCTTTATTGTTGTAATGTGTACCCTACTGGTTGCCGAAATACCTTTAATGTCGCTTAAATTTAAGAACACCGATTTTAATAAAAATATTTTTCGCTATTTATTGCTCCTGTTTTCGGCAATACTCATTCTATTTTTTAAATTTGCCGCAGTTCCGGTGGTTATAGTAATGTATATCACCCTTTCTTTAATTCAACTTAAATTTACAAATGACAAAGTTCCTG